>NZ_JBHTSF010000011.1:19743-103588 GCF_042795295.1 Streptomyces sp. NPDC056486 | reverse complement strand
GCACCGCTCGTGACCACCTACGGCCCCTCACCGCCCTAGGGCTGGCATGACGAACCCGGACACAAGAGCACTTCTCAAAGACCCTGCGTCCGGACCACCGCGCGGAGAAACAACAGGCGCTCGAACTATCACGTCGAGGACAGGTGAGGGGCCACGGCTCGTCACCGTTCTTGGCGGAGTTGCAGGGCGGCCTGGCGTGGGTCCGCGTCATGAGTCAACGATGCTCACGTGTGTATGACCGCCGTGCGTCACAGCAGAGCTGGCGCGCTAGGGACTCCTTTGGAGCCGGTCGGCGAGGTTTCGTCAGTGCCGATCACTGCGGGTTGAATCGTTCCGCTCTTGCTTGAGGCTTTAACCCGCCGTGAACCACATCAGATTGCGACCGGATCACGAGATTGGGTGCCCATAGGGGCGCTCCGCGCGCAACCGCGGGCCATCGCCATTGCGCCGGAGTCGGAGAGCGCTTCGGGCTTCTTCGGAGCTGGTCGGTGAGGACTTCGGCAGTGTCGATCACTTCGGATCAGGGCGTTCCGCTCTTGATCGAGTGGGGGGTGTGGTGGTCGCGGCCCAATGCCGCGATCACGGGAGGCCGCCATGCTTTTGTCCCTGCCACTCACCGGTGCGCTCTTGCTGAGCGCGCTATCCGTCTCCGCCGCGTGCGCGCTGGAGGATGTACGAGTCTGCTTTCGCCGCGGGCCCGGTCGTCATCGCCGCGTGGGAAGCGGTCGTCATGCGCAGCGCGGAGGTGCGCGATGAAGCCCGGGATGGGTCGAGGCGCGCCGGAATCACGGCAGCTCTACAGCTGGGGTCCGGGCATCGAGAATCCGGTCGGACATGCGCGTGCCGCTGTGTGTGCCGAGTTCGCCAGACTTGAAGTGCCGGGAGATGTCGCGGAGAACGCTGTGCTTGCTGTGTCCGAGCTTGTGGCCAATGCAGTCGAGCATGCGTGTGGGCCGTACGCGGTCTGTTTGCGTCGTACCGCGCGGGAACTGTTCTGTGAGGTGCATGACGGGTGCTGTCGGATGCCGGTGGTGACCTCGGCCCTCTCCTCCGTGCCGTTCGAACCGCAGGAGGTTGACCGGGGTGGTGGTCTGGACGCGCTGTGCGAAGCGCTGTCTGAGCGCGGGCGGGGCTTGGGGATCGTGAACTACCTCAGCCGGGGGAACTGGGGCGTTCGCCGCACCTCGGGCGGTAAGTGCATCTGGGTGGACGTAACTTCGTGTAGCAGCTGAGGGAGAGCGGCGGGCGTCGGGATGTTGACGCCCGCCGCGCTCACCTGGCGCCAGATCTCTATGGCTGTCCGCGAGCCGGTTGAAACCATGAACCCGACTTGAACCGAGGCCTGTTGGGGTGACACCGCCGAGTGCACTTTGACGCGGGCCACACCGTAAGAGTGAAAGGGAGGCGATCCCTCCGCAGTGCGTTTAACGCACCGTAATCCTGGGGCATGACGGGTCCACCACCTGGTGACCGCGCGGGCACTCTGTGTGATGCGTGGCTGGTGAGAGCGGGGGCGTATGACAACACAAAAGAGAACGCGCGGGGCGGCAACGGCTTTGTGCGCCGTAGGGCTGGCGCTCGGGCTGAGCGCCTGCGCGGAGGACTCACCTGGTCCGCAAGACGTGAGCGCTTCCCAGGCTGTCAAAGCAACGACGTCGCCTCTTCCAACTTCGTCGCCGTCCTCTGCTCGCGGAGGGGAGAGCAAGCCGATTGCGACGTACCGGGCGATGTGGGAAGACGCCGCAGCTGCCTCGCGTTCGTCCGACCCACAGCACTCTCGGCTCGATGACCATGCCAAGGGAGATGCCCTAAGCCTGTTGCGCTACATGATGGAACAGACGCGCAAGAAGGGGGTCACCAGTCGGGGTGCGGCCAACGTTTCACCGACGGTGGTGAAGTCGAGCAAGACTGAGCTCGAACTGTTGGACTGCGTCGACGGGTCGAAGTGGGTGCAGGTCAAGCCGAGTAGTTCCCCTGACGGTATCGCAGGCGCGCACTACCGCACAGAGGCGACCGTCACCTTCAAATCCGGGAAGTGGATGGTCTCCGAGCTCTACTGGGGGGAGGCGGGATCATGCATGAACTGAGGCCCCGCCGCTTGGTGAAGTCCACGGCCGCCCTTGTTGTGGCGTTGTCGGTGCTCGGGGCACTGGCCGGTCCGGCCCGGGCGAGCTCCGGTGGGGATCCCAGCATGGATGTTGCCACTGGCGTGAAGTGCCACGCGGGCAGGTGTGGTGTCGGTGCGGCGAGCAAGGCGCGTCCTCCATCTCGGGGGCGCTCGGGCCCCGGTCCTGCTTCCAGGGGCGGGAGCACGGCGGCGACGGGCGAAAGTGCGGGTTCTGGGAGTGGCGCGATGGAGTGGAAGCGGCAGCCGGGGCAGATGTTCGGTCCGCGTGGTGTTCCGCTGCCTGGGCAGAGCTTCGCTGAACCTGATGGCAAGAAGCCGAAGGGCAGGAAGCGCGGCGGCGCTCGCCCGGAGCCCGCCGTTGTGGCACAGCAAGCTGTACGGGAGCTGGTGTTGCCTGACCCGGAAATTCGGACCAATCCCGATGAGACCTATGCCCAGTTGGTGCGGGTGCCGACGTGGATGTGGTTGGACCGGGTGATGTGGAAGCCGGTGTCGCAGACCGCGAAGGTGCCGGGTGTGTCGGTGACGGCCACGGCGATACCGCGTAGCGCGACGTGGCGCATGGGTGACGGCAAGACAGTGGTGTGCGAGGGCGCTGGGACCGCGTACTCGGCGAAGTACGAGGCGGATTCTGAGTCTCCGGACTGCGGGCACACCTATGTGCGGTCGTCGGCGGGGCGGCCGGAGGAAGCGTTCACGATTTCGGTGACTGTCACCTGGGATGTGGAGTGGCACGGCGGGGGCGAGCAAGGGGCTATTCCGGGGCTTCATACGCAGGCGCAGATGTCGTTGCGGGTGGCTGAGGCGCAGGCGTTGGTCGTGTCCTGACCTTCTGGCGGGGCGGGTGTATCGGGCGCCGGTGCCGGCGTCGCAAAGTCTCTCTTTGATCGAGTGGGTGGAGTGTGGATACCTCTATGTCTTCTTCCAGGTCCGCGGGCGTAAACGGTGCGTGGGGGTTGCTAACACCGCCTCGGCGTCCGGTTGGCGAGCCGCCGGTGAGCGGCGGGCTGGTGGGGGCGCGACGGCGTTGGCGGCCGGGGTTGATCGCGCTGGGTGTGGCGGGAGCGGTCGCGTGTGCGGGCGGGGCCGCGTGGATGGTGGGCAACGCGGGGCAGCGGCAGCCGGTGCTGTCCGTGGTGCGGCCGGTCGCTGCGGGCGAGGTGATCGAGGGGCGTGATGTCGGCGTCGTACGTCTTGGCGTGGATGACGCCAAGCAGGTCGTCGCGGCCGGGCGGCGCGAGGCGGTGGTCGGGCGGCGGGCCGTGGTGCCGTTGACGGCCGGGCAGTTGCTCGCGCCGGGCCAGGTGGGGGACAAGGCGGACTTTCCTCCCGAGGGGATGGCCCTGGCTGTGGTCAGTGTGGAGGCGGGGATGCTCCCCGCTGGTCTGGCCGCCGGGCAGCGGGTGGCCGTCGTGCCGGGCATCGAACCGGGTGGGCGTGCGGTGGTCGGCGAGGATGCGAAGCTTCCCGATCCGGTGCTGGGCGTGGTCAGTGCGGTGGGGCGGCCGGAGTCGGCCTCGGGCAAGGGGGCGGTGACCGTGCTGGTGGAGGGGGCGGCGGTGCGGCGGGTGGCGCAGATGCCTGAGCCGCGGATCGCGGTGCTGAGCGAGTCGGTGAAGGAGGTGTCGTGATGCGGCAGATCGTGGCCCTCGGGTCGTTCAAGGGGGCGCCGGGGGTGACCACGCTGGCCTTGGCGTTGTCCGCGGCATGGCCGCCCGGTGGCGGGGCGCGACCAATTGTGGTGGAGGCGGACGCCGACGGTGGAGATCTCGCCGTGCGGTTCGGCCTGCCGGATGCGGTGGGACTGCTCGCGCTGGCGGCCGGTGCTCGGCAGGGCGGAACGGAGAGGGGAGCCGGGGAACTCGACGGCTGTGCGCAGAACGTCGCGGGCAGCCTGCGCGTCGTCGTGGCCCCGACGGGAGGACAACAGGCTGAGCCCTGTGTGGTGGAGGTTGCGGCGCGCCCGTCGGCGCTGCGCGGGGATGGCGACAGCAAGGGGGCGGTGCTGCTCGATCTGGGACGCCTGGGCGGTGCTCCGTCGGAGGAGTTGGCGCGGGTGGCGGATCGGGTGGTGCTGGTGGCCCGGGGTGAGGCGGACGCGTTGGCGCACGTCGCGGCCCGTTCCGAGTGGCTGGTGGAGGTCCGGCCTGAGCTCGTGGTGATGGGGGAGTGCCGGTACTCCGAGGCCGACATCGCCCAGGCCCTGCGGATGGAGCGGGACCAGATCCACTTGCTGCCGTGGGATGCAAGGGCGGCGGCCGTGCTGGTCGGCGCCGCACACATCACCCCACGGCGATGGGGGCGCGCTCGTTTGTTTCGGGCTGCGGTTGCGCTGGCCGGTCAGCTGGCCGGGGCCGATATCGAGCCGGGGCGTGGCGGACTGTGTAGTGAGCTCGCACAGTTCGGTTCCGGAGCTCTGCCCCCTCAGTGGCCTGGCCGGCCCGCAGCACTGCCTTCTGTACAGAGGGGCGAGATGCCGTGATGGATAACGTCCTTGAGGAGCAGCACGCCGCCGAGCGGTTCCGGGAGAACATCGCCCAGACCCTGACGGGCTTCGCGCACTCCCGTAGTGAGGCCGGGCTGCCCGTGCAGAGCAGTGGTGAACGGCACATGCTGGCACGGAAGCTGCTCGCCGATGAGATCGCCTCTCACAACCAAGGGCGGCTGCGGATGGGCCGACCCGTCCTGATGGACGGTGAGCGAGAAGCCCTGGAACGTGCCGTGATGGAGGGGCTGTTCGGCCTCGGTCCGCTCCAGGAACTCTTGGAGGACGAGCGGATCGAGAACATTCAGATCAACGGCGCGGACCAGGTCTTCGTCCGGTACGCAGACGGCAGCGAGGAGCAGCGCGCTCCGGTGGCCGCCTCCGACGGAGAACTCATCGACCTCGTACGGCAGATCGCGGCCCGGTCGGGCCTGGAGGAGCGGCGCTTCGATCGGGGTTCGCCGAGCCTGAACGTTTGTCTGCCGGATGGTTCGAGGCTGTTTGCGGTGATGGCCCTCTCGCACCGGGTGGGACTGACGATCCGACGGCACCGCTTCAAGCGGGTGTCGATGGACGACCTGGTTGATCGCCTCGGCGTGTGCGACCGGCCGATGGCGGCGTTTTTGACTGCGCTGGTGCTGGCCCGCAAGAACATCATCATCGGCGGTGGAACCAACGTCGGCAAGACCACCGTGGCTCGCGGGCTGGCGTCGGTCATCGCACCGCACGAGCGGCTGGTGACGATCGAGGACACCCTCGAACTCGGGCTCCATGAAGACACCGCGGGGCACCGCAACGTGATGGCGTTGCAGGCGCGTGAGGCGAACCTGGAGGGTGAGGGCGCGGTCGATCAGGCTGAGTTGGTGCGCTGGGGGTTGCGGATGTCTCCGGACCGGGTGATCGTCGGGGAGATCCGTGGCGCGGAAGTCGTGCCCATGTGCAATGCCATGAGTCAGGGCAACGACGGTTCCCTGTCCACGATCCATGCCTCCACCTCGCGCGGGGTGTTCACCAAGCTCGCCGCCTATGCCGCCCAGTCCCCGGAGCGGCTCTCGCTGGAGGCCACGAACCTGCTGGTCGCCTCCGCCGTGCACTTCGTGGTCCACCTGGGCTGGGACGTGCAGGGGCGGCGTGCCATCGACTCCATCCGCGAGGTCGTGGACGCGGACGGTACGCAGATCGTCTCCAACGAGGTCTACCGGCCCGGCCCGGACCGGCGAGCCGTGCCTGGAGCGCCGCTGCGCCTGGAGACCTTAGACGACCTGGTACATGCCGGACTGGATGTGGCGCTGATGCGCGGGGAACGGCAGGGGAGGAGTTCATGACCCACGGTGTCCTCATCGGCCTGCTGCTGGGCGCGGGATTCGCGCTCTTCGTATGGATGATTGTGTACGGGGTGGTGCGGCCGCACCCTCGGGAGGAAACCCCGGCGCGACGATGGCAACTGCCCTGGAGAGAGAAGGGGTGGCAGTGGCTTAGGGCCGCGGCAGGCGGCATCCTGGCCGCCGCGGTCACCGGCTGGCCGGTGGCAGGGATCCTCACCCTCGTGGGCGTGGTGGCCCTGCCCCGCCTGTTGGGCCGGGACACGCAAGCCGCAGCCCGTACGGGCAGGCTCGAAGCGGTCGCGGTCTGGGCGGAGATGCTGCGCGACACCCTCTCGGCGGCGGCCGGACTGGAACAGGCGATCCTGGCCACGGCTCCCGTCGCCCCACCGGCCCTGCGCGAGGAGACGGCACGCCTGGCGGCCGCCATCGAGGACGGACGGCCGCTGGGTGAGGCACTGCGCGCCTTCGCCGACGAGGTGGACGACGCGACCTGTGACATGGTCACCGCCGCGCTGGTGCTGGCCGCCGAACACCAAGCTCGGCAACTCGCGCCTCTGCTGGGTCACTTGGCGCTCTCCACACGGGAGCAAGTGACCATGCGTTTGAAGACGGAAGCGGGGCGGGGCCGGGTGCGGACTTCGGTGCGTGTGATCACCTGCACCACTCTGGTCATGGCGGTCGGGCTGGTGCTCCTCAACCGCCCCTACCTCGACCCCTACACGACCGCCGAGGGGCAGCTGGTTCTTGCCGGGGTGGGCGGTCTGTTCTCGCTCGCCTTCTGGTGGCTGATGAAGATCGCCACCCTGGAAGAAGAGCCCCGGGTCCTCAAGGGCGCCTGCCCGGCGCCCCGGGAGGTGGCGGCCCGATGACGGCGATCCTTCTGGGGCTGGGGCTCGGCGGCTTCCTGGCCCTGACCGTGTACGGCATCAACCCGCCGCGCGCCTCACTCGCCCACACCCTGGCCCAACTCGGCAGGACTCCGGCTTCCCCTTCGGCGGTGCCCCGCACGGAGGAGGCGGACGGGTGGGCAGCGCGCCTCGGGCTGTGCGCGGTACCGGCGTTGCAGGCCTGCGGGCTGCCCGCCGCAGGACTGCGCCGGGACCTGGAGATTGCGGAGGTGCCTGTCGAGCGGTTCCTGGCCGAGAAGGCCACCGCCTTCCTGGCCGGAGTCCTCGCGCCGAGCCTCGCCTCCCTGCTGTGGTGGGCGCTGACCGGGAGCGGCTGGGGATGGCAGTTCTCCGTCATCGCCTCCCTCGGAACCGGTGCCGTGCTGTTCTTCACGCCGGACCTGTCCGTCCGGGCCACGGCCAAGCGGCGTCGCAAGGAACTGCGCCACACCCTGTCCGTCTTCCTCAACCTGGTCGTCATCGCCCTGGCTGGTGGCGCCGGGATCCATCAGGCTCTGGCGGACGCCGCGGCCAGCCCGCAGGGGTGGGGCGCGGCCCAGCTGCGCCGCGCGCTGATGGCCGCGGAGATGGGGCGCAGGAACGTCTGGCACGAGCTGGGCGAACTCGGCGCCCGCACCGGGGTCCAGGAGCTGGCGGAACTCGCCGCGACGGTGTCCCTCGCCGGCAGCGAGGGAGCCAAGATCCGTATTTCGCTGGAGGCCAAGGCCGCCGCGATGCGCACCCGCGGCCTGGCCGAAGCCGACGGCGCCGCGCAGTCCGCGACGGAACGCATGTCGCTGCCCGTCGTCGTGCTCTTCGCGGGCTTCCTGGTCTTCATCGGCTACCCGGCTCTCGAGAACGTACTGGTCGGACTCTGAGAACCAAATTCTGAGCACCACATCCCTGCTACGGAATGGAGCTTGCCGTGATCACTCGCTCAACCACCGCCCGCACCCGCGCCTGGGGACGGCGCGTGCGTCGGGGCATGGCCCGCGACGCCGGGTACTCCACGGAGACCGTGCTCGTCACCGCGCTGCTCGCGGTCATGGGCCTCGCGGTCATCGGGATCATCGTCGCCAAAGTGACCGCCAAGGCCAACGGGATTGATCTTGGCTAGCGGACACTGGCTGCGGCGCGGCCGGCGGCCGGGGGACCGCGGGGCCGCGACAACCGAACTGGTGCTGGTGGTGCCGCTGTTGATGTTCCTGCTGCTGTGCATCGTGCAGTTCGCCCTCGCCCTGCACGCCCAGCACATCGCGCAGACGGCCGCCTCCCGGGCGCTGGCCGCCGCCCGCGCGCAGGATGCCACCTCGGGGGCCGGCAACGAGCGGGCGTCGGCCACGCTGCGCCTGCTGGGCGGCCGGCTGCTGCAGCACCCGACGGTGCACGTCAGCCGGGGCGGGGAAGACGTCGAGGCGCATGTGGAGGGCGAAGTCGTTGCGGTGGTCCCGGGGCTCCATCTGCGGGTGGCCGGCCACGCCGCGGGCCCGGTGGAGAGATGGACGGTGAGGTGACCGCATGTACCCGTTCACCCGGCCTCGCCTTCGCCCTCGCCCTTGGCCTTGTCCTCGCCTTCCTCTTCCGCAGGATGCGGGGGCTGCCACGACCGAGCTCGTACTGGTGACACCGCTGCTGATCTTGCTGGCACTGATCGCCGTCGCCTTCGGCACGCTTGCTGGAGCCCGTCTGGACGCCGACGAAGCCGCCCACCAGGCGGCCCGCGCCGCCTCGCTGGCCCGCTCACCCGGCGAGGCCCGCGCTGAAGCGGCCGACGCAGCCACCCGCAGCCTGGCCGGTGCCGGATCCTCCTGCACGAGCCCGCGGATCAGCCCCGCGCTGGGCGGCTTCGCCCCCGGAGGCGTGGTCCGCGTGACCGTGACCTGCCGCGCCGCTCTGGACGTACCAGGCATGCACAACCTGGACGTCACAGCGTCGGCCTCCTCCGTCGTGGACCTGTATCGAGGAGCTCAGACATGAGACATACGAGCGCCAGGACCCGCCGGCGCGCACTGTCCTGCGACTCGGGGCAGGTCACCGTGGTGGTCGTGGTGTCGGTGGCCGGACTGTTCCTGTTCGCCGGTCTGGTCATCGACGGCGGACTCGCCCTGGCGGGCAAGGTGCGGGCCGCCGACACCGCGCAGGAGGCCGCCCGCGCCGCCTGCCAGGAAGTCGACCTCGACCAACTGCGCGCCACCCACCGCCTGCGCCTCGACGCACCCACAGCCCGCACGGCCGCCCACGCCCACGTCGCGGCCGCCGGCGACACCGCCCGTATCCGCGTCCATGAGAACCAGACGCAGGTCACCGTCACGCACACCCAACCGACCCAGGTCCTCTCCCTCATCGGCCTGAACCAGCTCACGACCACCGCGTCCGCCACCGCGCACATCGAACGCGGCGCCACCACACCCTGGGGTGAAGGCGGAAAGGGCCCCTCCTGATGCCTACGCCCATCCCACCGAGCCACGTAGCCCACCGGCTGGTCGCCGCCGTGCGGTTCCTCGTATCCGGCAGCGCACTCACCGCTGCCGTGGCTGGTATCCCGTACATCCTGAGTGTGACCGTCGGGGGGCCCTGGCCAGCGCAAGTCTCCTCGCTCGCCGACCTTCTTCGGCGTCTGGCCCAGCCGGTCAGCGACCCCTTCATCCTCCAGGTTCTCGCGCTGGTGGGCTGGATATGTTGGACGTACTTCATCGCGGTCCTGCTGCGCGAAACACTCTGGCTGCTGGGTCGCATGCCATCGCTTGTCGCGGACGGGGCGCTGCTGCGGCGGCGCACCGCGACATTGCCCGCCCATAGGGCGGCTGCCGCGCTCCTCGTCGGCACCCTGCTCCTTGCGCTGATCGGGATGTGGCGGTTGCCTGCCGCGCACGCCGCAGCCGCTGCCGCGGGCCCGACCTCGTCGGCGGTCGCGGCTGCCGCGCCCCAGCACGTGCCGCCCACGAGAGCGGCAAAAGCCGAGTACACCGCGTACACCGTCCGGAGCGGCGACACGCTCTGGGACATCGCCGAGGAGCACCTCGGCGACCCGCTGCTGTGGCCCAAGATCTACCAACTGTCCTGCACCATCAGGCAGTCTGACGGGCGACTGCTCTCCGACCCCGACCTCATCATGCCTGGCTGGCAGCTGCGCTTGCCTCAGATCGATGCGCCCGCCCCGGCGCCCGTACCCGCCTCGCCCCGGCCACCTGCTGATCCGCCTCCGCCCACGCCGCCCCTCGCCCCCGAGCCCGCAGGACAGCAACCTCACGGCCATGACGGACGCCACGACGAGCGCCGCGATGAGCAGCGGCAGCCAGGCCGCCAGGAGCGCCGACACAGCCAGGTTCAGGAGCGAGGGCCGGCGGCCATCTCGCTCGGTGTGGCTTCGGCCATCGGCGTCACGACCGCGGCAGGTATCGCCGCGGCGATCGGCTTCGCCCGGTGGCACGCTGCCCGCCGCCGTGTACCCCGCCTCGAGACGCTTGCCACTCCCTTGGCGGACGACGATCTCCTGCTGAGCGACGCGCTGGAGCGGAGCAACCAGGCGCATCTGGCGACTCTCGCCGCCCGCCACCACAACCCTGAGGCCGTCCCGCGTCGCACCGCCCCGGCCGAACCCCAGCAGCCCGGAACGGTCACCGTCGCCGAGCACAGCGGAGTGGAAGTAGGCGTCGATTCCCTGGCCGTCCCAGGCGGGGTGCACCTGACGGGCCCAGGCGCTGATGCCGCCGTCCGCCATCTGGTGATCGCCATCGCCAGCGCCGCCGAACGGCTGCGCCCAGCTCCCTCCTGGGTACAGCTGATCACCCCCAGGGCCACCCTGTGTCGACTGCTGCCCACGGCGGCGCATGCTGCCCTCGCCGCCTGGACGGTCACCGACACCGCCACCGAGGCCTTCGAGAGGGCGGAGCACGTGTTGATCGAGGCCACCCGTCATGAACAGGGCCTCGGCGCACCGGCGTTGGCACGCAGCGGCT
Source organism: Streptomyces sp. NPDC056486 (assembly GCF_042795295.1). Taxonomy (NCBI): domain Bacteria; kingdom Bacillati; phylum Actinomycetota; class Actinomycetes; order Kitasatosporales; family Streptomycetaceae; genus Streptomyces; species Streptomyces sp. NPDC056486. Next base: position 92,804 of record NZ_JBHTSF010000011.1, on the reverse strand, counting down.
CTGCACTCCACGTTCTCCTGGTGGATGGTGCAGGCGATGACCCGGCCCGCCTTCACGCACTGGCGGCCGGGGATACGCGCCACCTCGCCGTCATCGCCCTCGGCCCCGACAGCGCCCGCGGGAACCGACTCGCCATCGCGGCCGACGGCACGGCGAACGGCCCCCTGACCGCCTTCGACAACGCCACCATGTTCCTCCTCGCACCCGATGTGGCGACCGAGTTCCTGGACACGCTGTACGCCGCCCACGGGCGCCGGACCGGCTCGGCGGACTCTGACGATGAGCCAGAAGGCGAACGAGCACCGGAACAGGTGCCTGCCCCGGTGCCCCAGCAGCCAAGTCCGGCAAGCGGTCCGGCCGCGGCGGCCCCGACCCACGAGCTGTACATCCGTCTCCTCGGCGGCTTCAAGCTGTTCGTGCACGGCAAGGAATGCGCGCTCGCCGATACGAGAAAGGAGGAGACCCGGGAATTCATTGCCCTGCTCGCTGCACACCGAGACGGGCTGCGCGGTGAGGAGATTGCCGAGAAGATGCAGCTCTCCGACGATCCCGTTTCAGCAAGAGCGGAAATCGAGAACCTGCGGCGCTCCGCACGCCGCGTGTTCCGAGGAGCCACCGGAAAGAAGGAAGTGGCTTTCGTCCTGCTCAGCGGACAGGTGCATAAGCTCGACCCGCAGTACATCACCACTGACACCGCTGCCTTCACCGATGCACTCAGGCAGGCCGCCGCAGCCGATTCGACCTATGCGAGAGCGGACGCTCTGGGGCGCGCGACGGACATCTACACGGGGCCGTTGTGTGACGGTTCCGACTACCTGTGGGCCCACGGCCACCGCGCCGCGCTCCACCGGAGCGCCCTGGACGCGCTGATGCTCCTTGCAGAGCACGTGGCCCAGCACTCCGCCGACGCCGAGCCCGCCCTGGCGCTCCTCAACCAGGCCGCCGACCTCGATCCGGAGAACGAACGCGTTTACCGGCGGATCATCCAGCTGCAACTCGCACTGGGCCGCGACGACGCGGCGCACCGCACCCTGGGCCTGCTGACCGAACGCCTCGCCGCCATCGACGCCGAACCCGAGGCCGCGACCTTGGCCCTGCTGCGGGAGAGCGCCCCGCCCCGCCGTGGGGCATTGGCTCCCGGAGCCTCCGTCAGACGCTGACGTCCTCCTGCACGTCCCGACCACCGTCCTGCCACGGGGAACCACTCCGCCGTCCTGCTTGGACAAGAGCACCTCACCCCTGCATACGCCCAGGCCACGGCCCGATCCGCCACCGCGGACCGGGCCAGCCTGCATATCGGTGCAAGCATCTGTCCCGATCTGCTCGCGCCGGCTGCCCTGCCCTCTCCGCTCACCTGCGTTCAGCTATCTCCTCACCTGCTCTCGCTCGCCCTTTCCTCCTTCACATGCCTCTTCTCCTCCCCTCCCTTCCCCTCTCTCGTCCTGCTCCCTCCTTGAGCCTTGCCGCCGGCGCCCGGCCCGGCGGAGCAGGAGCCGGGACGCGGCAGGCAGCGCCCGCCGAGTGCCCTGACCGAAGATTCGTGCACGCATTCGATTGCGTACCGGTGCCGGCGGCGCAGGCCGCCTCTGATCACGTCGTGAACCCGGCCGCGCACGACGCAAGGCGTCGCGCGCACCGGAATTCACCTGCATTTACGTCGCCAATTCACGAGAATTCCAGCATTACCGAACCGGAATAGGGCTTCAGGTCGGCCGCAGGTCGAGCTATATTTAAATTGTTCCCGAAAAGGCCGGGAATGGAAATCCGCAAAAGCCGTCCACTCGATATCGAACGAGGGGTGGAGTGTGCCCGAAAAGGTGAGACGGAAAGCATGGAGAGTCGAAAGGGGGGAATTTCGGTGGAGGTGAATGTGGCCGTGTGCATCCTGCGCGATGACGGGCGCGACAAGCTGATCGAGGCCGCCATACCGGCCTCCGCCGCCCTCTACAGCTGACCCGCAGCCCCCTAAGGGCCGCACTGCCGCCCGCAGTTGCCCCCCCCCCGTGCCAGGAACCGGAAGTGCCCCCGGCCAGGCCTGGCACGAACCCCCACCCGAATTCTCCTTAAGACGTGAGAGGAGTGCTTCGCCATGGCCGAATCCACCCCGCCCCCTGCCCCCACTCCCATCCCGGCGCCCGCCGCGTTGGCCAAGGCCCGCCCCGGACAGCTGCGCGCACGGATCGCCGGAATCCTGGCGGCCAACCAGTGCGCGCAGTTCACCGTCACCGAACTGGCCAAGATGCTGGGGCACTCGGGCGGAGCGGTCGGCAACGCCTGCGAAACCCTGGTCACCCGGGGCGAGGCCGACCGGATCGGCATCCAGCCCCGCGCTTACCGGGCGACCGCCAACACCGCGAGCGCCGCCCAGCGCGCCCCCGTCGGCCCACCCCCGCCCGGGGCCAGCGCGCCTTCCCAACAGACCCCCGCCGCACCGAAACCAGGCCCCCCGGCACCGGGCGCGAAACCCCTGCCTATCCTGCGGCCCAACGGGCAGCACTACCACCCCAGAGCGCTGGCGAACCTGCCTGATGTCGAGGCGCTGCGACGGCTGCGTACGGCCAGTGTCCCGGTCCTGCTCTACGGGCCGCCGGGCACCGGAAAGACCTCGCTGATCGAGGCGGCCTTCGAGGACCTGATCACGGTGGCCGGAGACGGCGACACCACGGTCGGCGACCTGATCGGCGAGTACACCCAGGACGAGCAGGGCGGCTACACGTTCATCTACGGCCCCCTGGTCACCGCCATGCAGGAGGGGCGCGCCCTGCTCCTGGACGACGCGACCCTCATCTCCCCGAAGGTCCTGGCCGCCCTCTACCCGGCGCTGGACGGGCGCAGGCAGATCCAGGTCAAGGCCCACAAGGGCGAGACGATCACCGCCGCCCCCGGGTTCTACGTGATCGCGGGCCACAACCCGGGCGTGCACGGAGCGGTCCTCACCGAGGCGTTGGCCTCACGGTTCAGCGTGCAGATCCAGGTCGGCTCCGACTACGACCTGGCGGCCGCCTTGAAGATCAACCGGACGGCGGTGCGGATCGCCCGCCACATCGCCGCCCGCCAACAGATCGGCGAGGTGGGCTGGGCGCCCCAACTGCGCGAACTACTCGCCTTCTCGAAGATCTCCGAAGTTCTGGGAGCCGAGGCGGCCTTCGCCAACCTGGTCGGCATCGCCCCGCTCGAAGACCGGGACACCATCGCCGAGATCGTCGCCAAAGCCACCGGACGCCCGGTCACCGCCCTGGCCCTGGGCCGCCAACTCTGAACCCCCACCCGCCGCCCACGCCGTTGAGAAGGGACCGACCCGCCATGAGCAACCACCCCCACATCCAGTACGCGACACCCGCCCTGCCCGAGGACGAATGGGCCACCGCCCGGTGGGAGGACGACGGCGGCCCGCCCTGGGAACCGCCCCCCGCGCCCTGCGCGGGGGAGTGGCTGCGGATCTCGGCGGCCTTGACCGAGCGGCTGCCCGAACTCGCCGACCGGGACGACGTGATCGTCACCTGCCAGCCCGGCACCCGCTCAGGCGCCCCGGCCGCCTTCTACCCGGCACGGGCCGAGCTGGAAATGGACGCCGCCGTATTCACCCCGCACGCCCCGGCCACCATCAACCCGGACCGCTACGGCGACGAGGAGCGCTACCGGGCCGCCTGGGGCACCCTGATCCACGAGGCCGCCCACGCCGCCCACAGCAAGTGGGCCACCCCACCACCCCTGCGGGGCACGGCCCTTGACGGCGCGGCCCAGATGCTGGAGGAATCCCGGGCCGAGCACGCCCACCTCGCCCGCCGCCCCGGCGACCGCCGCTACCTGCGGGCCTGCGTCAGCAGCCTGGTCCTCGCCGAGATCACCGCCGACACCCCCGCCGACCCCTGGCAGGCCGCCTTCGCCGCCGGATTGATCCTGGCCCGCCGGGATGCCGGAATCCTCGACGACGACGAAACCGCACCCCTGGAACAGACGGTCACCCCCATCCTCGGCGCCGACCTCCTGGACACCCTCGCCGAGATCTGGCAGGCCGCCCACACCACCGCCGATACCGACGAACAGGCCATGCTCGCCCACGCGCAGGCCTGGTGCCAGGCCCTCGGCGCCGACCAGACACAACCCCCGCCACCCTGCGGCAGCCAGGGGCGCGGCGAACTCGCCGAGGCGATCGGCAAGGCCATGGGCAACATCGCCGCCAACGAGGCCACCGAGCAGGCGGTCACCGCAGCCAAAGAGGCCCGCACGCAGGCGAAAGCCGAGCAGGCCGAGCGCGCACGCCAGTCCGCCAAGACCGCCGAGAAGGTCTTCACGCCCGGGGCCCGCCCCTACACCCCCAACAAGACCAAGGGCAGGCCGCCGAGGTCGCCGATCACCGGTACCCGCACACCCACGGCGGCGGAGAAGGCGGCCGCCGGACAACTCGCCCGGGCCCTGCGGGCGGCCGCCTACCGCGAACGCGTCGCCACCGTCACCGCATCGGCCGCCCCGCCCGGACGCCTCAGCATGCGCGGAGCCCTGGCCCGCGACGCGCAAAGAGCTGCAGGCGCCACCCCCACCGCCCTGCCCTGGATCCACACCCAGCGCCGACAAGCCCCGAGCCCGCCGCTCAGGGTGGCCATCGCCGTAGACATCTCCGGCTCCATGGATGCTGCCGCCGCCCCGATCGCGTCGGCCGCCTGGATTCTGGCCCGCGCCACCGCGCTGACCGACCCGGACTCCATGGCCGCCACGGTGGCCTACGACCACTACCTCACCGCGATCACCGCACCAGGCCACACCCCCACCCTGGTAACGCAGTTCGCCGCCGACGGCTTCGGCCACAGCCTCGCCGAGGCGATCGACGCCCTGACCGCCGGACTCGGCCTGACCCAACCGGGCCGAGGACGACTCCTGGTGATCGCCTCCGACGGCTACTACTCCCGCGCCGAGAAGACCCGGGCCACCGAACGCATCAACACCCTCACCGACGCCGGATGCGCGGTGCTCTGGCTCGCCTTCGACCCCGACCCCGCCCCCCTGCCGCGCACCACCCTCCTCCAGCTGACCGACCCCGCCCGCGCTGCCGCAGCCATCGCCAAGGCCGCGACCGCCGCCATCAGCAGCACCCACTGACCAAACACCCACGACCACACCGGAGGACGCCCATGACCACTACGGAGCAGCCCGCCTACGCCCCCGAGCACTGGCTGGGCACCCGCCTGGCCCGCGAACTGACCGGCCTCGCCGACCCCCTCATCCACCTGTACACCGCGCACGAGGACGGCGACCCGCTGGCCAAGTTCGCCCAGATCACCGCCTCCACGGTGCTCGAACTGGACGCCCTGGACGCCGAGGCCGAAGGGCTGCGCACCCAGCTCGCCCACCGCGCCGCGCACGGCTCCCGCCACCTCGACGGCCCTTACAACGACGCGGACGCCGTCCACACCACCGCCACCGCCCTGGCCCAGGCCTGCGCCGCCCGGCAGTGGACCACCACCATCCTGCGACGCCTGCTCACCGCCTACGCCGCCAGCACCCCCTAACCCCCCCACCGGGCCGCCACCTGCCAGACGGCGGCCCACACCCCGGACAACGAAAGCGAAAGAGAAGGAAGCCGACCATGACAAGCCTCGCCGAACGCGCCCACGCCGCCGCCGTCTTCATCCGGCACAACAAAGCCGTCAGCCCGCACGGCCGCTATCGCGGCGAAGAACACGCCATGACCGCCGTACGCCTGGCCGCCGCCCTCGGACTCGGCCTGGACCAGATCACCACCGAACCCGACTGGCTGCGCCGCCGCACCGGCCCCGGCGAGCCGATCCTGGCCACGGTCACCTGCCCCGACACGGGAGAGCGGTACGTCTTCCTCACGCGATTCCCGATCTACGAGGACGAACCGTTCGAACTCCTCGGGCCCTGCCCCGAATGCGTCGCCCAGGTCCCCCTCGCGACCATCCGCCACCTCGCCGACCTCGGCACCCACCTGGCCAACGCCCCCGTCTCGAGCGCAGACCTCACCCGCCCCCGCAGCGTCCCCGACACCTTCCACACCGACCAGGCCCACACCACCACCTGCAGCTACGGCGAAACCCCCTGAGCCCCTGACCATCCCCCGCTCGGAAGGACACCCAGACCATGACCAACCCAACCAGCCGCGTTCGCGGAACCGCCAAGGCACCTCCGGCTGACACGAGTTCATCCCCCACCGACCCGATGGGGCCAGGCGAGCAAGCCGTACGCGAAGTACTCGGCAACAACGAGGCCTACCGCCACCTGCGGACCCGCGCCCACGGCGGCGCCTCCAATGCCCTCCTGGCCCAGCTCGTCCTGGACACCGCCAAGGAGGCCGACCGGCTGTACGCACGCCTACGCCTGCAGGCCGCCCACGCCCGCGATCGCCTCAACGACGCTCTCAACTGCCGCCGCACGGCCGCCTTCATTCCCGTCAGCGGCGTACTCAACTCCTGCGGCCACAGCACCGACCTGCTGGCCGCCCGCACCGCCCAGCAACTGAACCAGCTCGGACTGGTCCTCGACACCTACAAGGCCTCCCTGCCTCGCACCGCATAGGCCCGACCCCTGGCCGCGCCCGCCTGGGCGCGGCCAAAGACCACCTACAAACTGGCCCGCCGGCTAGCACTGCAATGGAGGAGCACCCATGACGGACATCGATCTTCACCGCCAGCGTGCACTGGTCCACGCCATCCTCAGAAGCGCTGAGATCGTCCTGAGGTCCGGCGGAGAGTGGGAAGGCCGCTGTCTTGCAGAATTGTTGACCATCTCAAGCGTTGCCGTCTGGGACGAGCGGCATGCGTCGAAGCTGCCGCCCGAGCCGGGCTGGATCAGCGCCGAAGCAGCATGCCACTTGCTGACCGCCGCCGGGCGGCCCCTTTACGGTCTTACCGATCCTCGACTACCTAGTGAGCTGGCCCGTCTGGACCGCGGCTCTCGGGCTGCGAAACTGCGCGCGTTCGAAGTCGCCGTGTCGCGCACCGCGGAGCGGCCGTCTGTCGAAGACGCTGGCGCCACACCAACCGCCCCGAATGCCGGGCTTACCGGGCGACGGACGGGGCCTTGCCCCTGCGTATGCAGCGGTGGCGGCTTCTGCGGGGGCTGCGGGCACACTGGCTGCGGAGGAAGACGATGAACCGGTCGAACCAGCAACCGACGACGCAGACTCACCCGCACACCGGCATGGTTCGGCTAGGTGTTCGACGCCTGCGGAGTATGGATAGAGCTGTGGCCCGCTGACGTAGCTAGAGCTTGGGTGCTGGGCTGACGGCCAGGCCGGCGGATAGTTCGCTGGGTGTGGAGCGACCGGTTAATGCGCGTTGCTCAGGACCTCAAGGTCTCTTCGATTAGCTTCTTTATGGCATGATATTCGCCAAGGTTTTCACGTCGCCCCTCGGAGTTTCCGTTCCCCTTTCGCTCAATCTCGCCCGAAACGAGTTTCAGGAGCTCCTCATCAGGCCGCGCCCCGTTGTCTAGAAGAAGACGGAAAGTCGCCAAATGTCCGCCAGTTGCTGCGCTCGATAGGGCAGTTACCCTTGTCCCCCTACTTGCACCTACTGGTGATACCTGTTCCGTAGCCAGATTGGGTGACGCGCCTCTTTTGAGGAGCAGTTCAGTCATTCCCAGCTCGCCTTGACCGGCGGCCAGCATGAGCGGCGTGGCCTGTTCGTCATCCAATCGTCCGTCGGGGCGTGCCCCTGCGTCGAGAAGGTATTGAGCAACCTCGAGCATGCCCCTAGGTGCGGCGTAACGCAGAGCGGTGGTTTCGCCGTATTCTCCAGCGATGACATTGGGGTCGGCCCCTGCATCAAGGAGGATTTTTACTACGCCAGGATGGTTGTTCCAGACAGCTAGATCGAGTGGTGTGCGCCTTCGATCGGTATCGCGAAGATCGGGGGAGACGCCCGATGCAAGTATTTTGACCACCTGATTTTCATCGCCGGTAGCGGCTCCGTGGAATAGCTTTTCTGCAACTTCGGTGAAATTCACTGTGTACCTTCGCTGGCGATTCAGTAATGAGCTGATATGGCGGTGGAGGGGCGCCGTCACGGAACGGCCCCCCTCCACTGGATCAAATCATCCCGTGGCTGGGTACATGGTGACCACTTCTGAGTATCCGGCGGCTCCGTACTGCTCCGCCACGATGGTCACCTTCGTTGCGGGAGCGCCGCCGCCGTAGCGTGGAGACTGGATGCCAGCACCAGTATAGGTAAACGTCTTTTCGTAGTAGCCCGTGCTGTTCAGCTTCCAACTTCCACTGCTAGTCATTCCAGCTTCCCAGACCTTCTGCAGGTCGTTATTCGTCAGGTGCGAGTAGAAAAGCCCCTTGGTGGCGTCGGCTTGGGCGCCGCCCTCGAAATGGAAATCACGTATACTCTTGATCGACCTCAGCGACATAAGCGGGGTATCTCCCGAGGGAGGCAGGTTGTAGCAAGGCACGTCTGCGAGAAGTGCGACGTTCGCTGAGTTCTTGCAGACGGTGTGTTCCGGAACCTTGGCCGCTGGAATATTACCGACAGGGCCGCCGAAGGTGCAGGTTTGAATGGCGCCAGAGGGTGTGCAACCGCCTCCCCCCGGCCACTTGCTTCCCGGCTTGGCGGAGAAGGTCAGGGTGAATTTTGCCGTCCACGATCCGGCGCAGTTGGAACTTCCCTGGTGAGAGCAGACGTATCCACTATTGACCGGGACACTCGCACCGCTTGCTATCGGGTGGGGTATGCCTTGCGGATCGGTCACCTCGATTCGGGTCGAGATGGATACCGGCTCGCCGGTACAGCTGGCGTTCACCGTACCGGTCCAGGCGAGCGCGGTCAGTGCTCGCGGAGCCTCGACCGCGTAGGTCGGCGAGCCCTTGACTGATGCTCCGGTCCAGTTGCAGGTCGTGGGTGCAGCTGCTGCAGACCTCTTCGGGGTTACCAGGCCGACTTCGCCGTCCTGCGCGGCGAAGGTGGTGAGCTGCTGTGCGGCTGCCGCTTGTGCAGGTATCTGCGCAGCTGCTTGCGAGGGGCTCGCCGTCATAAGTATTGCGGCCAGGAGTGCCATAAAAGAGAACGTCGCTTTGAAAGCGGATCTCACTGTCTTGTCCCTACTTTGTGCGGTCCTCGAGGCAGGTGTCATCACCTGCCTCACTTACCGGATCTAATTTGCCTTGCGATTTGCTTTCGTGTTGATTGCAGTCCCTTCCTTTGATCGCCGATTGAGTGTATGTGCTGTACAACGGATCATCTAGATGAATTATTTGGCCATTGGCCGGAATGTGTTGTCGCGTACGCGCTTTTTAGGTGAGTGAGGCGTCGCAGCCCCGGCCAGCGGAGTGTCCTTAAGGCGTTGTTCACTTGGTGAGTCGGCGATAGTCGAAGAGGTTGGTGGCGAAGGCGATGAAGGGGAGGAGTCATCGCCATAGGTGCTCGTCACCGTCATCAGCCACGGGTACTTGCCGGTACTCCGTTGGCTCTGGTGATTCTCATCCCGTCCGGCTGCTCTTCCCACTGGGGCTGCACCGACACGATTACGGAGCGCCGTGAGTCCGGTGTCAGGGTGCAGATCGAGGACACGTCCGGGCGGCCTCTCGGCCTCACCGCCGAGGTCGTTGACTGGCGCCTTGAGCCTCACCTGCAGGTGCCCTCCGAAGGAGGCCAGGCCCACTTCCGCTATCACTTCAACGGCGCCGGCGAGAGACCCGACCCTGCAATAGATGCCTGCGCGGTCGATAAGGGGCGCGTGGCGTTGGGGTGCAAGACGGTCTATTCGTCTGTGGCGTTCGGGCCGGTCGGTGACCTAACGGGCGACGGCTGGCTCGCCGTCGAGCACTCTGAGCAGGTTGCCGGAGCGCTGTTGATCCCCAATGACCAGTCCTACGACGGACGAACCTGCGAGCAGGACATCAAGGACGGTGGCGGGGTACATCTTCCGGAACCAGCCAGCATGGGGGACCAACTGGAACATGTCACTTCAGTTGGTGAGTCGGCGGTGGCACATGAGGGACTGGGTGATGGCGGTGAAGGCGAGGAAGTGTTCCGGCTTCCGCGGGGCGGATCTTCGCATGTCGTTGGAGGTCCCCCATGGCCAACCGGGACGATCTGCGTCGAGTTTTTGGGCTCGCGGCGCATGACGTTGTCGAAGCTGGCATGCCAGCGAGGTCAGCATCGACAGTCATGTGCTTTGGTTGCTGGTGAGATCGTCAAGGTTGGTTTCCGGTGACCAGGCACGCCGTACAGCGCGATGGCGGTGCCGCCCCGAGCTCCATTGCTAGGGGCGGCACCGCCGTGGGGACGGGTGTCTACGGGGTGTCTGACGTTCCGGTTCCGGCCAGTCGATAGGTGCGGGGTTGTTCGGTCACCTGTTCGCCGATTCCCTGCCTGGTGAGGGTGACCAGGGCGTTGGCGATGGCTCCCGAGCTCTTCTCGATAACGCGGCTGATCTTGGTGGCGGTGAACGCCTCGGACGGGTGTGCTTGCAGGTGGTCGATGACCATCTGGCGTAGTGCCCCTGGCGCCAACCGTGCCCGCTGGCCGATCGGAGCCGTTGTGACGGCAACGTGCGCAACCAACGGCTGCTCGGCCCCGACGGTACGGACTTCTGAGGCGTCGGCATCCTCGTCGTCGGTGGGATCCTTCGTGTCGTCCGCTACGACGGTCACCATCAGGGCATCGAGGACGTCGCCCTGTGAAGCGGCGCCCGAGTGGGTGTTGGTGACGGCATCAGGCGCCGGGACGGGGGCTCCCGTGTCTACGCCGTTCCCGTCCGGTGTCGAGGTCTCAGGGGTCTGAGCGTGCTCCTTAGGGCAAGCTCCGACCCGAGCGGGGTTCCAGCGGTCGGGGGTACGGCGTGCTCCTTCGTGGCCGCCGGGTGTGCGGATGGCCAGGCCGTGTTCTTCGAGGGTGACCAGGGCCTTTCCGGCGGTGGAGCGTCCGAGGCCTGCGGCGAGGGCGAGTTCGGCCCCCGTGGTGCCGGGGGAGGTGACGAGTTCGGTGTAGATCGCGGCGGGTGCGCCCGTCAGGCCGGTCAGCGGTTCGGGGTCGGGCACGAGCTGGAGGGTGCGAGTGTCGTTGGTGTTGGACATGGTGGGGCCTCGATTCCATGTGAGCGGTGGATGTGGGCCCCGGCCGGGGATCAGCGCCTGGCGCTGTGGTGTCCGATCGGGCGCGTGCGCATCGCGGGGCCCCGGTCGAACGCGGCCTACGAGAGCGCGAGTTCAGGGGTTCTGAATCCGCGGGCCGTCGGCCGGTACGACCATGGACGCTCTGGACCCAACGACAAGTCAAGCGGCAGCGATCCACCGATCCGATTGATCGTGATGAGGGGATCGGTGCTGGTCATGAGAGTGGGCGTGTGCCGCCGGGGCGGCGGGTGAGGAGCTGGGTGCGGATCTGGCGGGCCCGGTCCGGGCCGATGTGCAGATCGGTGCGCAGCCGCCAGATGCTGGCCGGGCTTCCGGTCGTTGCGCGGGCAGTCTCGTCGATCGCGATCGCGCGTGCCCACGTGTCGCCGTCTGCCGCCCTGGTCGGGCCGCCGCCGTTGGTGGGTGCCGCCGGGGCGGCGACGGCTGTGTCGGTGCCCGACGTGGGCACGGCTGGCCCCAAGCGACCGTCGTGTCCCACAGCTCCCCATGCCGCGAATACTGGTGTGTAGGGCAGCGGTTGGGGTGATGGTGCGGGCGCAGCGGAGTTCGGCGCCGGGTAGCCCGGATTGGTTGTGTGATCCATGTCGTCGGTCGGGGTGAGGAGCGGGGTGATGGTGCGCCGGTAAGCGGCGATCGTTTCGGTTAGCAGGATCAGCAGGACGGTCGGTACGCCGTGCAGGAGGATGCCTGCGGGGTCGGCGTGGGTCGGCCAGCCGATCTGTCGGTCGGGCCAGATCGAGGTCCAGGTGTTCATCAGGGTGGCGGCGGTTGCGGTGAACCAGCGCAGGGCCGCCGACCAGGTGGGCGGGTCCAGGCCCCAGGCCGCCAGGCGTGCGTCCGCGTACAGGACCGTGGCCAGGGCGAGGGCGACCATCGGGTCCAGGAGGATCGCGATGCCGAGGGAGACGCCCCTGCTGGTGGCGAACAGGGTCACGTTGACCGCGGTAAAGGCGAGGGTGAGGACGGCGACACCGGCCAGGGCGCGGGTGAGCGCGGTGAGCAGGGCCTGCGCCTGGGCCGGGCTCGGGGGCGTCACCGCGTGCCCTTTTGTGCGGCGGGGCGGGTGGCGCCGTAGTAGTTGTGCCAGCGATAGTCCTCGATGCGGACGACGGAGTGGCTGTTCGGGGCGTTGATCATCTTGTTGTTGCCGATGTAGAGGCCGACATGGTGGAGGTTGCCGGAGCTGCCGTAGAAGACGAGGTCGCCGGGCAGCAGGGGCTGTCCGGCGGGGACTTTGGCGGTGGCCTGGTACTGGGCCTGGGCCACGCGGGGCAGGGTGATGCCCGCTTTGGCGTATGCGGCCTTGGTCAGGCCCGAGCAGTCGAAGCCGCCCTCGGAGGGCCCGTTGCCGCCCCACCGGTAGGGGACGCCGAGCTGGGAGCGGGCGTAGGCAACCGCCTTGCCAGCGGCGCCGGTTGCCGGGCCTGCGGCCGCCGCGTATTCGTCGGCGATTTTGAGGACTTTGTTCACGTACCAGTCGGCGTGGTTGTAGTGCCAGATCGCGCGGCGCAGGTTCTTGCCGTTGCGGGCGCCGTTGGCGCACAGCAGTCGGGCCGCGGCGTAGACGGCGTCGACCGGGTCCCAGGGGGTGGGCGGCTTCTTGCCGCCGGGCGGCACCGGGTGGGCGTAGGCCTTGAACGTGGAGGGCAGGAACTGCATGGGCCCGACCGCGCCCGCCGAGGAGGTCATGGTGGGATAGCGGCCGTGGTCGGTCTCGACCTTTCCGATCGCCGCGAGCACCGTCCACGAGAGGCCCGGGCACTCCGGAGCCGCCCGCTGGTAGAGCGCGAGCATCTTGGGCGGGATGTCGGCCAGCGCGTGCTTGCTCGGACTCGCCGACGCGCCTCCGCTGCCGGCCATGGAGCCGCTGAGCAGCGTGGCTGCGATGACGGCAACCAGCAGTGGCAGAGCGAGGATTGTGCATCCCGCACCGGCGGCTGTCTTGGCGAGGGCGCTCACGGTCAGGCCCCGGGTGCCGGAGGTTGGGGCGGGATGGGGCGCCAGGGGAAGGCGGTGTGGCGGCCGGGCGTGGAGAGCGTTGCTTCGGAGGTGAGGGCCGGGATCAGACCGGGCCAGTGGGCTGCCAGTTGGGCAGGGGCGAGTCGGGTGGCCGGGGTGGGGCCCAGGGGGAGCCAGGCAGCCCCGTCCGGTTCGGCGAGTTGGGCGTTGCCGGTGGCGATGGGCAGTTCGAGGCGGTCGGTGCTTTCGGCGAGGCGGTGGCGCAGGGCGGCTTCGCGGCGGGCGGTGGCGGTGTGGAGGAGGAGCGGGGTGCGGGTGCCGGTGGTGGCGGCGAGGGCGGCGTAGCCGGGGAGTTTGGCCTCGACGCGGGCGAGGTTGTAGGAGCCGGTGTCGTACTCCAGGAAGAACGGCAGGAGTTGCCCGGCCGGGGTGGCGTGGTGGGCGTAGGCGTCGGGGCGGATCCAGTCGCCCCACAGCCGGGTCGCGGAGCGTTCGGAGAGCCACTCCACCAGGGCGCCTATGGTGGCGAGGTGGGTGAGGAGGGTGTTGACGCCCAGGGTGTGGTCCAGGGTGGGGGAGAAGGCGATGCGGGCGCAGTTGTCCTTGCGCCAGCCGGTGGCGGGCAGGTCGCATCCGGCGCGGGCGGCGAGGAGTTCGGCGCCGGCCCGTCCCAGGGTGTAGTGCTCGGGGGCGGAGCCGCTCTGGCGCAGGGGGCGGAAGGAGTCGACGACGCCCAGCAGGTAGAGCTCGCGCAGGCGGCGGTTGGCGGTGCGGTGGCCGGTGAAGGCGAGCGCGGTGATGTGGTGCGAGGTGAGGACCTTGTGCTCGTGGAGCATCTCGATGAGCCACAGGTCGCGCGGGGTGAGGCGGGTGGCGAGCCGGGCGAGGTCGGTGCGGGCCCGGTCGGGCTGGGCGGGGCGGCGTCGGCGGGAGGCCGCGCGCGGGACGTAGCCGGGGTTCGAGCTTGTCGTGGGCATGACCTACTCCTTGGGTGGCGGGTGTTACAGGGGCAGGTAGGTGGAGCGGCTGGTGGTGGCGCCGAAGTGGGCGGCGGCCGCGGCCCGCAGTTCGGCGGAGCGCCCGGGCACCGGCGGGGGCAGGGGGTGGGTGGTGAGGGTGAAGGCGGCGGTTTCGGCGCCGTCGGCCAGGAGGTGGGCGGCGGCCTGGTAGGGGCCGAGGTGGGCGAGGTCGTGCGCGCTCAAGGTGGGCAGGGTGTGGCGTTCCAGGGCGTTCGCGTCTTCGGGGGAGGCGTTGAAGAAGACCTTGTTGCGGGCGTTGGCGGAGATGCCTTCGCGCAGGTCGCGGGGGAGCTGGGCGAGGTGCTGGTGGGCCAGGTTCATGGACAGGCGGTAGCCGCGGGCCTCGGCGAGCATGTCCTCCAGCGGGTAGGGCAGGGTCAGGAAGTTGTGCGCCTCGTCCACATACAGCGAGGCGTCGATCCGGTCCCGTTCGGGGGTGCGGGCACGGGCCGCGGCGGCCTGCCAGGTCTTGGCGACGATGAACGAGCCCAGCAGCCGGGTGGTCTCCTCGCCCAGGGCGCCCTTGGGCAGGCGGGCCAGGAGGATGCCGCCGTCCAGCACGTCGGGCAGGTGGAAGGTCGACTCGCCCGAGGCGATGGTCTGGCGGGCGAAGGAGCGCAGCAGGAAGGCGCGGAGCTTGTTCATGATCGGGCCGATGACGGCGGCGCGGGAGGGCTCGGACAGGGACTCGTACCAGATCCAGAAGCCTTTGAGGACGGGGTCTTTGATGGTGGGCATCATGCGGATGCGGTAGGCGCTCTCGCCCAGGAGGCGGGGGATGTCGGCGAGGGTGACCAGGCGGCTGGTGATCTGGGCGTGGCGCAGGAGGGTGAGGCAGGCGGCGCGCATGATGTCGTCGGTGCGCGGGCCCCAGAAGGCGGCGAAGATGCGGCGGAAGATGCCGGTGATGTTGTCGACGACGACGTCGATGTCGCTGCCGTCCAGGACGTTCAGGCAGGGCGG
Source organism: Streptomyces sp. NPDC056486 (assembly GCF_042795295.1). Lineage (NCBI taxonomy): Bacteria > Bacillati > Actinomycetota > Actinomycetes > Kitasatosporales > Streptomycetaceae > Streptomyces > Streptomyces sp. NPDC056486. The sequence goes on along the minus strand of NZ_JBHTSF010000011.1, from coordinate 77,765 downwards.
GGTGTGGGTGTCGTCGGGGTCGATGAGTACCAGCTTCTGGGCGCAGGAGGGCGGTAGGCGGTGCAGGAGGTCGGCGACGAGGTCGCCCTTGGGGTCGATGACGATCGCGCCCCGGCCCTCGCGCACGTCATCCAGGACGAGTTGGCCGATCAGGGTGGACTTGCCGGAGCCGGTGGCGCCCATCAGATGCAGGTGATGGCGGGCATCGGGGACCCTCAAGCCCACTTCGCGTCGGGCGCCGGTGTCCGAGGCGCCGAGTGGCTTGACGCCGGGGCCGGGCTGCGGGACGGCAGGCGGCGGGGCAATGGAGCGGGCGCCCGCGCGCGCCAGCCCGGGAGCGTCGGGATCGACCGGCAGGTGGGCCAGGGCGGCGAGTTCGGGCACCGACAGCAGGTCCCCGCGGTGACGGGGGAAGCAGCGGGCGCTCAGGGCCGGGCGCGGATCGCGCAGGCGGTGGCGGGCCAGCCAGTTGCGGGCCGCGTACAGGGAGAAGGCGGAGGCCAGGGCATGGGCGCGGCCACGCAGTCGGGCCTCGGCTCCCTCGGATTTCTGCGGGAGGGCGATGGCGTAGCGGATGGTCACCTCCCACTGGGGGCCGGTGAGTTTGCCGACGCTCTGGCGCACCTCGACACCGTGCGAGGGGTCCGTGGTTGCGGGTGAGGTGCGCTGCGGTGCGTGGGCGAGCAGCCGGAAGAGGGAGGTGAGGCGGGGTGCGGTGTGTCCGGCCTTCAGGCGGCGGGCGCTGCGCCTGGTGCGGCGCAGCCGGGCGCCGGTCGCGGGCCGGGCCAGGAGCTGCACCAGCGCGTGCTCGTCCTCCGCCATCCCGGTGGCCGCCTGGAGGAGTGCGCGCAGCGGATCGTCCTTGTGATCCGTCCGCAGTGGCAGCACTTCTGGCCGTGCGAGGCGCAAAGTACCGGCGGTGCATTGGTACTCGGCCGGGAAAGGAGGGACGCTATCGGACAGGGTGGTGTGTGCGCCGGGCCAGGCGGCCTCCACGGCGCGGCGTACCAGAGTGGTGGGGGTGGAGCCGGGCAGCCAGAGCCGTATGGTCAGCCCGCCGGTGCTCCACGCATACTCGAAGCCGACATGCGGCTGGCCGTGCAGCAGGCGCTGGTGCCAGGGGCGCAGCAGACCGGAGAGCTGGGCCCACAGCACCTCCCCGCCCTTGCCGGGCACCGTGGGCGGGGCGAGGATCGTCACCAGCCGGGCGCCCTCAGCGAAGGCCCGCTGCCGACTCCGGTGCACGGCGGTGCGCGCAGCGACGACTCCGGTGGTGATCAGCGCCGTGCCGGTCGCCAGCCAGGGCCAGGTATCGGCGAGGAAGTCGCGGCCGCTGTGCAGCAGGGTGTTCCAGAAGTGACTGGGGTCGGTCAGCAAGGTGCCGAGCAGGCCACCCGGGGCGGTGGCGCTCATAGCTGAAGTCCGGTCAGGTCGGGCAGTCCGTAGGGATCGCTCGCCTCGTCCCGTACGGCCTGCTCGTCCGCCTCGAGCTCGACGGGGTCGGTGGTGATCAGGTCGTGCTCGGCCGTGGAGGCGACCGGCGTGAAGGAGATCTTGGTGCGGCCGGACAGCAGGAGCGCGCAGCCCCGGGGTGCGGAGAGCAGATGATGGCGCTCGCCGCGCGAGAGATGGAAGGCGGCGGCAATCTGGTCGATGGCCTGCGGAGCCTGCCGCATGAGCAGCTGGGTCGCGGCATTGGTGACGATCGCCCGGCCCAACTCGCTGGCCAGCACGTCGTCGCCGTCCTGGGTGACCACCGCGAGGCCGGTCCAGTACTTGCGGGCGGCCTTGGCCATCCGGAACAAGAAGCGCGCCCCGTGCCCGTCGCGCATCAACAGCCACGCCTCGTCGACCACCACCAGGCGCCTCTGGCGGCGCCCGGAGTGGGCGACCTGCCGCCAGATGGCATCGAGAGCCAGAAGCATGCTCGCGGTCTTGAGCTCGTCGGGAACCTCCCGCAGACAGAAGACGACCAGGTGTCCGGCGGGGCGGGTCGTGGTCGGCCCGGAGAACAGCTGCCGGTGGGATCCCTCCACGTACGGGGTCAGGCGGACCGCCAATTCGCCCGCGGCCGGCTCCGTCATCGCGGCGAGCTGGGCAGCGAGGTCGGCGAGCAGCGGCGCGGGGCGGGCGAACGTGGCGGGATCGGTGGTGATCCCGGCGTGGTGGTAGGTGGCAAGGACCGCCCGGTCCAGCACGGCCCGCTCGGCGGAGGAGAGGTTCCCGCCGAGCAGGACGGCCAGGAAGGTGTGCAGGAACAGCACGCGGCGGGTGAGCGCGTCCTGCTCACCGCTCGTCGTGGGCGGCAGGTCGAAGGGGTTGAGCCGGACGCCGGGATCGCCCAGGCGGATGACGGTGCCGCCCACCGACTCGGCCAGGGCGACGTATTCGTCCTCCGGGTCGATGACCATCGCTTCGGTGCCGGTGAACAGCTGCCGCAGCAGTTCGAGTTTGGTCAGATACGACTTGCCGGCCCCGGAGCGGGCCAGGGTGATGGAGTTGTAGTTGTCCTGGGCGAAGCGGTCCCACAACACCAGCGAACCGCTGGAGGTGTTGATGCCGTAGAGCACGCCGCCCGGTGCCAGCGCGATGTCGGCGGGCAGGTCGGGGGAGGCGAAGGGGAAGCAGGCGGCGAGGGCTTCGGTGTCGAAGGTGCGCCGTACCTTCAGCGTGTCCAGGCCCAGGGGGAGCGTGGCCAGCCAGCCGGGCAGCGCCCGGTAGGTGGCCGGCGCGGTCGCCACCAGCAGCGAGTCGGCGATCGAACGGACCGAGGCCACCTCGTCGGCCAGATGGTCTTCACTCTGGCCGTAGACGGTCATGTACAGGCCGAGGCGGAAGAGTTTCCCCTCCCCGCGCGCGATGCGGTAGGCGAGGTCGGCCGCGTCCGCGGCGGCGGCCTCGGTGTCCGGGTCGTCGAGGCGTCCGTGGTCTGCGCCGGTGCGGCGGGAGGATTCCAGGCGGGCCCGCTGCTTCTTGAGCTGCTGGGCGGCCAGCGAGCTGGCGACCGGTTCGATGTGCAGGGCCACGTCCAGGCGGCCGGGGTAGGTGAGCAGCGTGTCCAGCCAGCCGGGTGCCACTTCGGCGGGGTAGCCGGTCACCACCAGGGTGGCGGCCAGGTGCCCGCCGACGGCGAGCGTGCGGGCATGGACTTCGAGCCCGTCCGGGCCGTGATGGGCCAGCACATCACGGGCGTCCACGGACGTGCCCGGCGTGGGGGCGCGGCGAAGCAGTCGCAACATCACACACCTGCCAGGGGAGCGGCATCGGGGTCGGCTGCCAGCCGGAGCGCGTCGGCGGCGGCCGGTGCCTCCAGCGCCGAGACGGTGATCTCGGCGGCCTCCAGGGCGCGGGCGGCCTCGGTGAGGCGGTGGCCGGCCCGGGCCGCGCCGGTGGCCGAGGGTTCGCGGGCCACCAGCAGGACCTGGCGGGTGAGCAGGTCGCGCTCGGCAGCCAGCTCGTCGAGGAAGCAGGCGTGGGCCAGCGCTGCCCGCTCCAGCGCCGGGTGGGGGAGGGTGGGCGCGGTCTGGGCCAGCTCGTCGACCAGCGGGCCGATCTCAAGGCGGTGAGCACGGATGAGGATCTGGGTGGGGCCGGTCAGGGAGTTCAGCCAGCGGGCGAACCCTTCGGTCAGGGCCTGCTGCTCACCGCCGGTGCGCAGGTGGAAGTTGATCGTGCTGCACACCGCCAACGCCGCCCGGCCGTCGGCGGCGAGATCCAGTGTGCCTGTTTCGGTGACCGCCCGGCACGGCAGACGCAGCGACGCAGGCCGCCGGGACGCCTGCTCCTTCCAGGGGGCAGGCGTGACTGCGGGCAGCGCGGGGATCCCCTCGGGAGCCGGTACCCGGCGCTTGGGGGTGTGGTGGAAGCGGAGGGCGGCGAGCAGGAGTTGGTCCATGCCGATGCCGTCGCGCCGCCCCACCGCGACCACGCTCACGATCAGGGCGACCGGGGAGACGAGGGCCGCGTAGGCGAGCGGGGCCATCAGCGGGCGGCTGGCCCAGTAACCGCCGTACAGCACGAGCGCGGTCACGGTCAGGATCGCGGTCTGCCGCGCGGTCAGCGGCCCGAGAATACGGTCTTCGCGGGACACGTCGGCGGGGATGCGGGCGGGGGTGACGACATCGTCGTCGGCGGGTTCGGTCATGGCGTGCGCCTCCGGGGAGTGCGGGGCGTGCGGGGCGGTTCGAGGGGCAGGCGCAGCTGTACGGGGCGGGAGGGACGTACGCGAACGCGTGGGGCTGGGATGGGCAGGGCGAGTTGTCGGCGCCGGGGTGCCGGGGCGTGTGCGGTAGGGGCGGCGGGAGTGGTCGGCGGAGCAGGGGCGGCGGCCTGTGGAGCGGTGGGGAGCGCGAGGCCGGAGCGAGGGACGCGTGGAGCGGTGATGGGGAGCCAGGTCTGGGCTGGGCGGGGCGGGTTGGCCGGGATGCGGTTGGCGGGGATGGGCAGTGCCAACTGCTGCTGGCGCCGGGCCTGGGCGGGGTGGGGGACGGCGCGGGGGCTCTGTGCTGGTCGGGGGCGGGGAGCAGCACGCTGAGCTGCGGCGGCACGTCGACCTGGGGCAGTGCCCCTACCGGCGCCGGGCTGCGCCGGCGCGGCAGGGCCGTTGGGGCTGGCAGGGGGAGTGGCTGGGGCGGGTGCTGGGGGAGACGGTGGGGCGCCGACTGCGGGGCCTCCACCTGCGGCAGGCGAACCCGCGCCTGCGGGCTGGGCAGAACCGGGGCGAGGGGCGCGGCGAGGAGTAGCCCCCGCGGCTGCACCGCCCGGCCCGGGTCGGGGTGGTCTGGCGCCACCGCCACCGCCACCGCCACCGCCACCGCCACCGCCACCGCCACCGCGGCCGGGCGGCGGGCCACTCCTGCCGCGCGGACCGCCGCCTCCTCCGAGGCCCGGACGGATGCCGCCCCGCCCGGGACGAGGGGCGGCGCCTCCAGCGCCGGGCAGGTAGCGGCCCATCAGCTGATACATGGCCAGTTGCCGCAGCATGCGCACCGGCGCCGGTGCGCGAGGCTGCTGAATTGGACTGCCGCGCAGGACGACCTGGAGAGTCCAGCCGGGGATCTTGAACAGCACCCAGAACAGGGCCACTCCGGCCAGCAGGGTCCCCAGCTGATCGGCCTTGGGGATGCCGAGGGTGGTGGCACCGGGGGCGAAGAACAGCTTCAGCGCGAGGATGAATGTCAGCGACTGCGCGATCTGGATGACCAGACAACCGCCCAGGCCCCGCCACCAGAGCCGGGCGACGGGATCGGTGAGCGGGTGGGCATGGCAGGCCAGAGCCAGTGGCGCGAGCGCCGCGAGCAGTGCCATCAACGCGACCCGCACGATGAACCCGATCAACACCGCGATGATCAGGACGAGTTCGACGACGGCGAGCAGCAGCAGATAGATGGCGATGCCGGTCGGGCCGAACAAGGCGAAGGGCAGGGCTCGCTCGATGAGCCCCTGCCCGGCGTCCGCCATGTCCGTGCCCATGATCGCGTGGGTCAGGGCGTTGCCCAGGGCGATCGTCTTGCCCATGACGGTCAGCGAGGAGGCCGCGGCTGCGATGCCCAAGAGCAGCCGCGGGGCGATCTGTTTGAGGGCGTAGCTGGTCTGCACCGTCTCGTGGCCCATGACGGTGACGCCGCCCGCCGTCACGAACAGCACGTAGATACCTGCCGTGATGCCCATTGAGGCGGTCCACAGCCGCTTGATGTCTGCGTGTTTGGTGACGTCCGGGGCGGCCAGCAGCGTGTCGGCGATCAGCTCCCGCAACGGCTTCATGGCCTCCTCGAGGAGCATGCCGAGGAACGCGGTGATCGCATTGATGACCAGGCCGGGGAGATCGAGGAGGTTGCCGAAGAACCCCTCCGCATTCGGATCCGCAGGCGTGGCAGGAGGCGTCGGCCCCGGTGTCGGCTCCGGCGCCGAGGGCCGGGACGGGGGCTTGGGCTTTCCCGGGGAGGGGGAGGGCCCCGGCGCGGGTTCCGGCCGAGCGGTGCCTGGCCCGGATTCCGGGGGCGGCACCACCGGACCGGGCTGCGGCTGTGGGCGGGGCTCCGGCTCCCAAGGAGCAGCGGGAGCCTGCGCGATGGCGTCCGAAGGCACGGCGGCGTGAGCCACGGGCACAGCGGCCATGACACCGGCGGCCAGCATGAGTGCCGGGAGCAGCAGGGCGAGCGCGAGACGGCGGAGGCTGGTCATTGCCCTGCCCCGGCGCCGACGATGCCTTTAAGGATGGTGACGATGACCGGTGCCAGGATGGCCAGGCCGTAGCCGACCGCGGCGGCCCGCAATGCCCGCTTGGCGGATTCGACTTCTCCCGGATCGCCCCCGGCCATCAGGTAGCGCAGCCCGCCGAAGGTCAGGAACAGGGTGGCGAGTGCGGCGAGGATCCCGACGATCCAGTTCCGCAGGTTCGTGATCACCTGCGGGATGGTCGCCACCGCCCACGAACTGGGCGGGTCTGCCAGGAGAGTGAAAGTTGCGAGTACGACGACGAAGAGCGCCCGGGCCGCGATGTGGAACAGGCGGCGCGGATTAGGGCGGAGGACCCCTGCCCGCAGCCGGGATGACGGCAGAGCACGCACGAAGATCACCTCCAGCAAGGCGGACAGGGAGACGGCGCCTGTGGCACCGGACATGAGCCGAGATGTGTCCCTGGGGGCCGGGCAGGCCCGCGGCGGCGCACCACCTCCTTGTGCGGGAGTGGGGCGTATCGCGCGAGGGGCGAGGGTTTTCGGGTGTCAGCACGAAGCGCCGTACCCGGCCCCAGGGACCCTTTGGTGAGGCGAGAGCTCAGCCAGGCGCCGGTGGCCTTGTGTGCTCTCACTCCCTTAAGGAGGAAAAGCCGGCCGATCGTGCCAGCAGCCGGGCGGAGCTACTTGCTTCGTCTCACAGCCGGTCTGCGAGCAGGGCTGTCGCGAGGCGTTGTTCGGCGGCTGAGCGGCGCCGGAACATCGCGCGGACGCTGATGCCCGCACCGTGCGCGCACTCCTTCGCGCTCTGCCGGTCCAGCCGGGTGGCGGCGATCAGCTCGGCCTCTGCCGGCGTGATGACCTCGGCCTGGGCGGCCCGCTCCAGGACCAGATACACCTGCGCCTGGGAACCGGTAGCCAGCGGCTGCCCGACGGTGCCCTCGTCCAGAGGCAGCGGGCCAAGCCGACGTTCGCGCTGGGCGGCATAGAGCAGGCGGTGGGCCGCCCGGTCACCGGCCCGCACCAGCTGCAGCCCGATCTCCTCGGGCGCCTCCTCCGCTGTGAGAACGGCGAGCTGCTCGATGACCGCGGTCAGGACCTCCTGCTCCAACTCGCCCCTCTCCAACTCCCGGAGCCGGGGCAGCCGGGCCAGCGCCCGGCGTAGTACGGGCACCGTCATCGCGACAGCGACCGTGCCCCACGGCTCGCCAACCACCAGACGGCGGTGGACGATCTCGGCCCACACCCGAGCCCGGGCGGCACCAGGAGTGGAGGGGTGCGCCATCCGGGCGCGAACGAGGTCGACCGGCCAGGCGGCGCCCGGCTCGCTCACCGAGAGCAGCACGGCGGGCAGCGTGAGCGGGCGCGGGGCGGAGGCCAGATCCAGCAGAGCGGCATCGACCTGGTCAAACGGGGAGAGGGCGGAGGGCGAGACGGGCGTGGTGCGGCGCATGAGCGGGCTCCTTGCCAGCGACGGCGAAACGGGACGCCGCCCATCACGCCAAGCCGCCCTGCCACCACCGCGCCACCGGCCTACCGCGCCTTCGTCATCACCTCGCCACCGGCCTGCCGCCCCCTGGAACTCCCCCTGCCGGATACGCCGCTGACCAGCACTTTCACCCACCAGCACGCGCCGCGGAATTCCCCGAAAACAAATCGCAGACGCCGCCACGCTGTCCCTCGGCCCTGCACCGCGCTGGCGCGGACGGACCGGTGACAGATCGGCCGCTGACCAGCGTCCTCTTACGAGAGGTGGCACGATCAGCCGGGATTTTCTCCTCAAGAGGTGTCAGTACGTAAACACCAGCGCCCGGCCCGCGGCGGCGCACCCGCCATGACCCACTCCCGCCGCAGTAGCCCCACCGCCCGACGAGGTACACCCGCACCGCTCCCGACGACGATCTGGCTCCCCGCCCCTGACGACCTCGCCGACACCCCGGCAGGCCAGGTGCTGCCCGACTGGGCCATCGACAAGCTTCGCGTCGAGTTCACCCTCAACCCCGGACAACGGCCCGCCCCCCTCCTGCGCTTGGAGATCAACGACACCCGGGCCGGGATGGACGCCCGCACCCGCTGCACCACCCACCGCGACACGGACGTTGCACCGAGCGGACAAGCCCGCTCCTCGGTGATCCTCGCCGAACTCCACCCCGACACCCTGCCCTGCGCACCACTGCACAGCAGCTACGGGCCCGAAGAACGGGGCGCGATGGACGACGGCTGGCCCGGCCTCTTCCACCGCGCCCACCGCCTCCTGCACGCCGAGGGCCTGCTCCTGCTCGCCACCCGGCAACGCCGAGACGCCGGGCATCTGACGGACCCGCTCGGCCTGCTCATCGCCACCGCCCGCACCGCGGGCTTCCGCTACCTCCAGCACATCGCAGTCGTCCACGGCCACGCGATCGAGGACCGCATCGCGCCCGCGCCGCCCGACGCCACCACGCCCGAGCTGATCCACTCCGACCTCATCGTGCTGTCCGCCGTCCGCGCGCAGTAAAGGAGCGCCCCCGTGCCCAACTTCGACTCGGTGTGGAACACCGCACCCACCTCCGCCCCCGCCCAGCGCGCCGACCGCTACGTGCCCGGCTCGGCCGCCCACCCCGCCAAAATGCTCCCCGCGATCGCCCGCCACGCGATCACCACCTACACCGAGCCCGGCGGCCTGGTCCTGGACCCGATGTGCGGCATCGGCACCACCCTGGTCGAAGCCCTCCACCTCGGCCGCCACGCGCTGGGCACCGAGTACGAACCCAAGTGGGCGCAGATCGCCCAGGCCAACCTCCGTCACGCCGAACGCCAGGGCGTCACCTGCTCCGGTGCCGTCTACTGCGGCGATGCCCGCCAGCTCACCGCCCACATTCCCGCCGCGTTCCACGGCCTGGTCGACCTCGTCGTCACCTCCCCGCCGTATGGGGCCAGCGTGCACGGTCAGGTCCGCTCCACCCGCGAGTCCGGTGAACGCGGCGTGACAAAAAGGGACTACCGCTACAGCAGCGACCCCAACAATCTCGCCCACGTCGGCCTCGACGTCCTCCTGGAGGCCTTCACCGACATCCTTATTCAGTGCCGCCAAGCCCTGCGCCCCGGCGGCCACGCCGTGATCACCACGCGTCCCTGGCGCGATCGCGGCGAACTCATCGATCTGCCCTCCGCCGTCCTGACCGCCGCCGAGAGCGCCGGGCTCATCCCCGTCGAGCGCAACATCGCCCTCCTTGCCGGTATCCGCGACGGCCGGCTCATCGCCCGTCCCTCGTTCTTCCAGATGAAGAACGTCGGCGACGCCCGCCGCGCCGGCCTCCCGCTGGCGCTGATCGTGCACGAGGACACCCTCGTCGTACGCCGCCCCACCCCGCCCCCGCCCACTTCCTCACCTCGCGAGCGCCGACACCCGGCCAGCCCGCATGGTCGGCGGACCAAGCCACCCACCCCGGCCACCTTCCGCTCCCGCACCTGCGCCGCCGGAGTCCGCGATGGCCGCCGCTGAGCTGCGGATCGGCTCGCTCTACAGCGGAGTGGGCGGCCTGGACCTCGGCGTCCAGGCCGCGTTCGGCGGCCGTATCGCCTGGCACGCCGAGAACGACCCGCTCGCCGTCCAGGTCCTGGCCCGGCACTGGCCCACGACGCCGAACCTGGGAGACATCCGGGCAGCCGACTGGAAACAGGCCGAGCCCGTCGACGTCCTCACTGCGGGCTTTCCCTGCCAGGAGCTGTCCGTGGCTGGGCCGCGCACCGGACTTTCCGGTGCCCGCTCGGGCCTGTGGCAGTACGCCGCCGAGGCCATCCGCATCCTGCGTCCCCGCCTGGTGGTGATCGAGAATGTCCGCGGTTTGCTCTCAACCCGCTCCGGAACAAGCCCTCTTCGCCCGCTGGAACCCGGAAAGCCGCCGCTGGGAGACGCGCCCGGACAACCCTCGATGCGGGCGCTGGGAGTGCTACTCGGCGACCTGGCCGACCGCGGGTATGACGCAGCATGGCGCTGCGTACGCGCCAGTGACGTCGGTGCCCCGCACCGGCGCGAGCGGGTCTTCGTCACCGCCTGGCCCACAACAGTGGGCCGGGTGTGCTCTGTTGAAGACGCCGACGGCGAACCTCGGTGTGATCGGCGGATCCCAGCACCCTGCCAAACGCAAGGCGGGCGGGCACGGCCCCACGCTCGCCGACGAGGTCGAACATCTCCTGCCCACCCCAACCGCCAGCGACGGTGCCAAGGGCTCCCCGAACCAGCGCCACGGCAACGGCAGCCTCACCCTGGCCTCCACCGCGGCGACACTCGCAGATCCGAGTACCGCGACGGGTGCTGCCCCGGTGCCTCAGCCTGTCTCGCCATCGCCCGCCGGCACACGCGCGGACACCAAGCACCCCCTCACCCCAGCCCAACAGACCGAGCGGCTGCTGCCCACCCCGACCTCGTCGGACGGGAGGGGCGGCGCGGGCACGACTCCGAAACGCAAGGGCGGCATGAATCTACGAACGGTGGTCACTCACCTGCCCCTTGGTGGGGCGACTACCTGCCCGCCATCCGCCGCTGGGAGCGAGTGACCGAACGTGCCGCGCCCATGGCCACCGTGCCCGGCGCGCGTCGGCTGTCCGCCGAATTCGTCGAATGGATGATGGGCCTGCCCGAAGGATGGGTCACCGCCGGAGGCCTCTCCAGAGCGGCGCAGCTGCGCTTGCTCGGCAACAGCGTCGTGCCCCGGCAAGCCGCTTATGCCCTCGGGATTTTGCTGTCCCAATGCGGACCGCCATTTGGCGACAACCCACTGTGGGGCGGTTGCCGAGGGCCGGGCCGGCCATGAACGCCTCCTTTCCACCCCAGGGACACGAACAAGATCGCGGGCTTGACGCCACGGCCGAGATGGAGCGTCCATCGTGGTCCGCCGATCCGGCGCCCATGCCGGACCGCCTTACGTTCGCGCGCCCCGAACCGAGCACGGTAGGAGATCACGACGATGTCCCGTCCCGGAACGGCGCGCGTATGACACGAGGCGGAAGTAATCGGCTGTTGACCCCGGAAGAGGTCGCAGCGTGGCTCAGGGTCAGTCCGACCACCGTCAGAAACAAGTACCGCTTCTGGGGCATCAAGCCGCAGAAGGTCGGACGCCTTCTGCGGTTCCGCGAACGCGACGTCGTTGCCTACCTGGACAAGCACTACGGGTGAGGCTCCGGGGCCTCTGGCCCGAGCAAGAAGGAAGTCGAATGGCCAAGGTCTATCAGCGGTGCAAGACTGACAAGCGAAGTCTGAACTACCCATGCGAAAAGGCGCGTTGTGGGCACGAGTGGACAGTGCGGTATCGGGCGGCTGGCGGGCGCACGGGGCGTCAACGTGAAAGCAGCTTCGCAAAGAAGGTCCTGGCGGACCAGTTCGCAGTGAAGATCGAGCATGATAAGGACCTGGGTGCACTCCTGGATCCGAAGCGCGGCGAGATCAGCTTGCGGGCGTATGCCGAGGACTGGCTGGAGCGCCAGATCGTCAGCGAGCGCACGTACGGAAACCAGGAGGGCTTCCTCCGAAATCACCTCCTCCCGCATCTGGGGCACAAGACAGTCGCGAGTATCCGAGAACGGGACATCGCCAAGTTCGTGGCCGACGCCAGCAGGAAGCTCGCCGCGACGACAGTGCGTGACCGGATGAACATGGTCGGGCACCTGTTCAGGACTGCCGTCCAAGAGAAACTAATCCCGGTCAATCCAGTTGACGGGGTCAAGCTTCCGCGCGCTGGTTCTGCCGCTGTGAACGAGGATGAGATTCCCACCCTGGAAGAAGTCGATCTCATCGCCAAGCACATCACTCCGCACTACAAGTTGACCGTCTACCTGCAAGCAGGTGTAGGGCTCCGTATCAGTGAGACCCTCGCATTTGACGTCGAATGTCGACGGACGGGGTTCATCCGCGTCCGATGGCAGGTGAATGCGAAGGGGAACCGCGCAGACTGCAAGTTCCGTTTCATCCCGCTCAAGCATCGGTGCGAGGGGGAGTACCGGGACATCCCCACAGCGCCGTTCCTCGACGCGGAGATGACCGCGCACCTTGAGGACTGGGGCGCGGTGCGACGTGGCGGCATGATGGTGTACTTTACGCCGCACAATCGCGAGAACGAGACCGTGCCGACTGCCAAGACATACGGCCACCATTTCAGTACGGCGCTGAAGCGTGCCGGCCTCGTGAAGGCGGACGGGACGCCCAAGTACACGCCGCACAGCCTGCGCCACTTCTTCGCCTCGACAGCGCTGGCGAATGGTGTTCCGATTCACGAAGTCTCACGCTGGCTGGGCCACAAGTCGATCAAGACGACCGTCGACATTTATGGTCATCTCGTTCCTGCTGCGTGGGATCGCTGCCGCGCGATCATGCAGAAGGCAATGCGCCCTGAACCGGTTCCGGTGCCGACGGTGGCCCCGGAACGGCCCGATGGATATCACGCCGCGGCGTGATGCGATGGCCGCACCCGACCGTGCTGGATCGGTGCTGGATATGCCGGAAGATGGGGCTGTTTGTGCAGGTGACAGCCGTGACGCAGACGTTCGGCGACAACGTGAAGGGGCTGCTGTAGCGCCGGGTCTGCTGAACTCGGCAAACGTGCGGGTCAGTTGGGGCCGTTCCCTTCTGGGTGCGGCCCCGAATCTGTGCCCGTGCTGGATTGGGGCTGGATTTTCTGACCTGCCGTCACCTGCCGTCATCCCTGCTTATCCGTACCGTGCTGGATCGGGGCTGGAAGGGGAGTGGGCAGCTGCCCGCCGAACAGCCCGGTTGGGGGCGGTGCCAGCGGGGTCCGCCGCAGGGTGGGGCAACGGGGTTCACGGGGCGGGCCGTGTCCCTGAGCTGAAGACCGAAGAAGGTGGGCTCGCCGACACTGCGCCGTCCCCCGCAAACGGGTCAGCATGTTCTTCGTCTGCTGGTGGTACAAGCCTGACCGCGCTTCTGACCTGTGGCAAAGGGTGGTATCGCCTGCTTCGAAGCCGAGTTGGTCCGCGCCTGGTCCGGATCTTGGTGGGTACTCCGTGGTGCCAGCGAGTGGGCCTCGCCTTACCGCATGGCACAGGTAGGCGGAACTGTCTTCTGGCGTCACGCGGTCTAGATCGACGCCGTTCACACAGGCGGGGACTTATGCGCGCTCCGGAAGACCGGCAGTTCCATTCGCTGGTTCCCGGATCTCATTGCGGCGAGGGATAGGGACCTCGTACTGATCGACTGCAGGGGCGGCATGACCAGCAGGCGAACGGGCCGACACGCTGTCGAACGCACCGCCGTGCTGGCGCATTTGCAACTTCATTGCCCCATAGGCGCCGTTGCCCCGCAGAGCGGCGATGGAGCTGAGAGTGACCACCCGACCTCCAGGCCGGGTCAGGCGAGGCAGCTCCGTGCTACGCAACGGGATCAGTGTCGGCTGCCGGGCCGCGGCGCCCTGTATGGGGCGAATCCTCACCGCTGTTCCCGAGGCCAGCAATGCATGGAGGCGTTCACCGTCCTGCTGGACCCCGCCGCGCGGCGGGGTCCTGAGGTCGGGCAGGAATCAGGACGCTGCAGGGAATTCAACTCCGCGTCCCTGGCGGGGGTTTCGGCGCAGCAACACGACGGGTACCGACAGCAGACACCGAACTGCCGAGTGCACCGTCGACAAGATCATCCGGTTAGGGTCCCAGTCTCCGCTGCCGTACGGAAGCTCGCCCCTGAACAGCGGCGATGAGATTCCGAGCGGCACAGGAGGAAGCCGGCCGAGGAAGACTCAGAGGGTTTTGCGGTACAGGGAGAGTCTGCGGCCCCTGGCCGGTCCGTGGGCGAAGCCCATGTACAGCCCGCCGTTGCGGCCCGCTCTGACGGCAAGACCCTCGGGCTCGCGCCTGCCGAGTCCCGGGTCCGTCCGGTCGAGCTTCTCGCTCACGTACCGGCCGTCCGGCATGCCGATGCGGAACAGCCGGGTGTTGCCGCCCCCCTTGCGTGGATTGTCCGGGCCGTACGCACTGCCCAGGAGCTGGTAGGCGTAGGCGCCGTGGAGGGCCATGCCCTGGAAGGGAAGGCCGCTTTCCGCACCGGGCTGCGGGAAGTCGGCGAGCGGGCGGAAGTCACGGGCGGCGAACCGGTCGAGGTCGTACAGCGTGTAGCGGGGCAGGCCGGACCGTCGGTAGCGCAGTAGCAGGCGCCCGTGGGCCGTGTCGAGAGCAGCGTTGTTGTTGATGCTGCCGGGTTGGGGCCGGAAGGTGTCCAGGCCCGCGCTGTTGCCGGTGAGCACCTTGCCCGCCGTGTAGCGGAACCGGCACACTCCGCGCCCGTAGCCGGAGGACGGTTTGGCGTCCCACTCCGTCCACAGCGCCGTCCCGCCTGACGGCGCTCGCTCGACAGCGACGGTGGTGCCGTGCCCGAAGCCCTTCAGGTACATGTGGTCCAGTCGTGTGCCGTCCATGGCGAGCCTGTTGAGACACAGGTCGCCGTTGTGTACGCGCTCATCGTGAGAGTACGTGCGGGACTCGCCCGGAAGCCGTTTGCCGGACGGGATCACCTGGAGCGCGTAGATGTGCCGGTTGCGCTCGTCGAAGGCGAAGGACTGCAGCACGGTGGTGTGGTGCAGCTTGACGCCCCGCAACCAGAGCTTGCCCGGTTCCGACCACCTCAGCTCTGCCTGCCGCTGCGGCACCGCGCCCGCCGCCGCGAACGCCTGCCCGCCGGCCAGGGCCACACCCACGCCCACCGCCCCGAGGCCCAGCACAGACCTCCGGGTGGGATAGCGCACTCGACCTGTCTCCGTCATACATGCCACCTGTCCGTTGTCCGCTTGTCATCACTCGACGATCGACGAGGTCAATCCGAACACCGGGCGGTCACCTGTCCTTGCCTTCCCATGCCGCACGGCTGGAGAAGTTCATTCGTACAGCGGCGCTGTACGGACTCGGCGTCGCGGCCGGGTGGGCGGCGTGGGCGGTGTCAACTCATGCGATTAAGACGGTTGTTAAGGGGCGACGGGACGCGCTGACGCGTCCGGCTGCCCGGTCGCTGAGCCACGGCGTGCTGGGACTCAGTCCCACGAGGTCACTTGCAGGTGGGCACCGTGCCGTGGGCCTTGACGTAGCGGGCGGTGACCCAGCCCTTGGGCGTCTTGACCTGGTACCAGGTGCGGTTGCCACCGACCGGCTGCCCGGCCTTCTTGCAGATCAGGTCGATGGTCTGCCGATTGCGGTAGGTCCCGGTGACCGCCGAGCCGGAGGTCGGCTGCTTGCGTACGTTGAGCCCGATTTTCGAGGTGACGGTGCCCTTGACCACCTTCGGCGTCGGCTTGGGCGGCGCAAGAACAGTGAGCCTGGCCTTCGCCACCCACTTGCCGCAGCCGACACCGCCCACCGTGACCTGGTGGAAGCCGGGGGCGGCCTTCGCCTTCACTCCTGCCCGGCCCGAGTACACCGGCGGGTTCCCCTTCTTCGCCAGCGCCACCGTCCTGACGAAGGCATCGGACCTGGCCTGAACCGAACGGCACGTCTTCGGGGCGCCCACGACCTTCACCGTGACCGCACTCTTCTGCTTGGCCGTAGCCGGGGTGAGTGTGACCCTCGGTGCCGCTTGCGCTGCATCAGACGCCCGCGCTGGCTGAGCATCCGCCTGTGCGAAGCCCGCCATCGCTACCGATGCCAGCGCCACCGACGCGCACCCAGTCACTGCTCTGCGAACCATCATTTCGTCTCTTCTCCTCGGGACGGCTCCGGACCCCTCGAAGAGAACCGGAAGCTGTGCGCTGGAGGAAACCGTAGGCTCGGCGCCCTAGATGTCCAGTTGCCCGTACCGGGACACGCCCTCGATCATCAGAATGCCGGAGCGATTTTGCCGGGCCGTGAACCGCACAGGGTGGGATCTGCCGGGCGATGCGCCGCTGGCCGCACCCGGCCTTCGGCCAGGTGAGTCAGACGCGGCGTCAGGCCAGGAACTCGGCGTCGGCCATGACGACCTGCGCGGGACTCGCGCGGAATGCCGGGCTGGCCGCGTCGGCCTCGATCATGTGCGGGGTGGCGTCCTGGGCGGCGAGCGCCTCCCTCGACGCCCACCGCTGGGTG
Source organism: Streptomyces sp. NPDC056486 (assembly GCF_042795295.1). Classification (NCBI taxonomy): domain Bacteria; kingdom Bacillati; phylum Actinomycetota; class Actinomycetes; order Kitasatosporales; family Streptomycetaceae; genus Streptomyces; species Streptomyces sp. NPDC056486. The sequence goes on along the minus strand of NZ_JBHTSF010000011.1, from coordinate 61,554 downwards.
GTGGTGCCCGCGCGGAGGTAGTCGTGGCGCCACGTCGCGCGCCCCGCCCGTCGGCGCCGGCGGTTCTCGGCGACGTTACGGGAACTGTACGCCTGCCGAAAACTCCATCCGTGCAGTTCAAGCGGCATGCTGGTACTTGTGGAGGACTCCGCCGAGGCGGTCTCTCCGGCGCACTTTCAGTTGGGTGATCTGTGCGTGGGGTGTGGTTCGGGGGCAGCGCGTAGGGGGGGGGCTGTTTGGTCTGTCGCTTGGTGGGGCCGGTGGGTGTTGTAGTGCAGTTCGAATTGCGTGAAGGGGGTCCAGCCAAGGTGAGGCCAAGAGCCACAACGGCTCGGCCGTGCCGTCGCTCCCGTTCAGGCCCAGTTCGGCAGATCGGCGCCCCACTGGGTCGGTGCACGGTTCCAGTTCGCGGGTGCGCCGTCATAGTGGACCGCGGGCAGGGCGTGACGCAGCAGACCGTAGGGCGATCCGGTCTCGGTGAGCCAGGATCCGGGGTCGGAGAGGTCGGCTTCGCCCTGGGCGGAGGTGGCGGGGATGTCGTGCAGCAGCCAGGAGGCCGTGCCGGCCAGGGAGAGGCGAAGATGCCGCCCGCCGCCGGTGGCCTGTCGGTCGCTCAGTGCACGTAGGACGGCAGCGGCGAGCAGATACCCGGTTCCGTGGTCCAGCGCCTGTGCGGGCAGTACACCGGGGCGGCCGTCGGTCGTGGCCTCGATCGCGGCGATACCGGTACCGGCTTGGACCAGGCTGTCGAAGCCGCGGCGCTCGGCCCAGGGACCGGACCAGCCCCAGGCGCACAGCTGGGCGACGATCAGGTCGGGATGCCGGGCCAGGAGCGCGTCGGGGGCCAGTCCGTGCCGGTCCAGGGCGCCGGGGCGGTAGCCGGTCACCACGACGTCTGCCTGGCTGAGAAGGCCCTCGAAGGTGTGCCGGTCGCCAGGGCCGGCGAGATCCAGCAGCGTGGAGCGTTTGCCCATGCCGGTGTCGGCGTGGGCGTCCGCGTCCTCGGGGAGCTGCGGAGCGTCCACGCGCAGCACGTCGGCGCCCAGGAGCGCCAGTGTGCGGGTGGCCACGGGGCCGGCGATGACGCGGGTCAGGTCCAGGACCCGCACTCCTTGGGCCGGCACGGATGCGGGCGCCAGCAGCCGGGGGCTGCTCTGACCCATGCGCCGCGTCTCGACCAGAGCAGGTCCGGCTTCAGCGGGTGCTGAAGCCACAGCCACGGCCAGGCCACCCGCCGCGTAGACGGTCTCCTGGACCTCCCGTGCCGGACGCGATGCCAGTTCCTTCGAGAGCATGCCCACCAGAGCCTGGTCATGTCCCGTGTCCGCGATACCCAGGGCGCTGAGCAGCCGGGCACGGTGGTGCGGGTAGTTGGCGTGAGTGCGCACCCATCCGTCGGCTGCCTGCCAGAACCCGGACAGCGGAGCAAAGGACGTCGGAGTCCGGCCGTCGATCCGCAGGTGGCGTTCACTGACGAAGGCGGTGGCCACCGCCGCCTCGTTCACCCGCACCGCGGGCACCGGCACACGGTTGCGCAGCGCCAGCAGTTCCGCCGCCGCCAGTGAGGACACTCCCACGCAGGCCCGCGCCAGCTCCCTCACCGGCAAACGCGACGGCAGGACAGCGCCCGCCCCCTCGAAGGACACGCTCGGGACCAGTTGGCGCCGGCCCCCCAGGGCCGCCCAGGCCTGCGTGGTGGCCGCATCCTCGGTGTACGTCATCCGCTCATTGTGCGGCGCACCCCAGGATGACGCTGCTAGCGGGCCGTTGTGGTTTTGCCCTCACCTTGGCTGGCACCCTGAAGGATCACGATACGTAATCGACCACAGAAAGTGATCCAGAACCAAAACTGGAAGACGTCACCTTTCACGGTACGAAGGTGCCTCCAGGGCTGGACGACGAACGGCTCCCGTAGTCGCGTACGTAGCCAAGCTGCTCATCCTGGTTCGGTGACCCGCGTCACACCCGGCTCCTGTCAGCAATCGGGGCGCCGTCCCGTTCAAGGGGCACGCGAACGAGACAGGGAGCAACGCCATGAAGCACCGCATCGTCGTACTCGGCGCCGGATACGCCGGGGCCTTCGCCGCCGGAAACCTGACCCGCCGGCTCTCCCCGGCCGACACCGAGATCACCGTCGTCAACGCCGCGCCCGACTTCGTCGAGCGGATGAGGCTGCACCAGCTCGCGATCGGCCAGGACGTCACGTTCCGCAAGCTCGCCGACGTATTCGCGGGTACCAGGGTGCGGCTGCGCCTGGCCCGCGTCACCGGCATCGACCCCGAGCGCAGGACCGTCGCCGTGACCTGCGAGGACGGCGACAGCGAGCTCGCGTACGACACGCTTCTCTACGCGCTCGGAAGCTCCGTGGCCGACCATGGCGTCCCCGGTGTGGCCGAGTACGCCTTCGATGTGACCGGCCGGTCCTCGGCGCTGCGCCTGCGCGAGCGCCTGGCCGGCCTGGGCGAGGGCGCCGCCGTGCTGGTCGTCGGTGAGGGACTGACCGGCATCGAGACCGCCACCGAGTTCGCCGAGTCCCGGCCCGACCTCCCGGTCGCGCTCGCCGCCCGCGGCGAGTTGGGCGCCTGGCTCTCCCCGAAGGCCCGCCGTCACCTGCGCCAGGCCTTCGACCGGCTCGGCGTCACCGTCCACGAGCACACCGGCATCGAAGCTGTCGAGCCGACGCGGGCGATCGCCGTCGGCGGTACGTCCATCCCGGCCGAAGTGACCGTGTGGACGGCGGGGTTCGCCGTGCACCCCATCGCGGCCGCCAGCGGCCTGGAGGTCGCCGAGACCGGCCAGATCGCTGTCGACCGCACCATGCGCTCGGTCTCGCACCCGGACGTCTACGCCGCCGGTGACTGCGCCTACGCGATCGGCGACAACGGCCTGCCGCTGCCGATGTCCTGCGCCTCGGCCGGCTTCACCAACATGCAGGCGACCGCCGCGATCATTGCTCGCCTGACGGGCAGCGAGGTCCCGACCGTCGGGCTGAAGTACCACGGCAACCACATCAGCCTCGGGCGGCGGGACGCGATCTTCCAGATGGTGGACGGGGACGCCCGGTCGAAGTCCTGGTATCTGGGCGGCCGTTCCGCCGCGCGGCTCAAGGCGGGCGTGCTCAAGGGGGCCGGGTTCGGCATCGCCCACCCGACCTTCGGCATGCCGAAGCGCAAGCGCCGCCTGGCCACCGTGCCTGACCGGGCTGGTATGAGGGCCGCCGCATAGGCTGCTCCGCATGAAAAGCGCGGCCATCGATCGGTTCGAGGCCAGCCGGGGCCGGCTGGCCTCGCTCGCGTACCGTCTGCTCGGCTCGGCCGCCGACGCCGAGGACGCCGTGCAGGACACGTTCCTGCGCTGGCAGGCCGCGGACCGCGAACGGGTCGATGTGCCGGAAGCGTGGCTGACCAAGGTCATCACCAATCTCTGCCTCGACCGGCTCCGCTCGGCGCAGGTACGCCACGAGCGAGCGGCCGGTGCCTGGTTGCCCGAGCCGCTCCTCGAGGGCGACCCGATGCTCGGCCCGGCCGACACCTTCGAGCAGCGCGAATCGGTGTCCTTGGCTGTGCTGACCCTCTTGGAGCGGCTCTCGCCGGTCGAGCGGGCCGTCTACGTCCTGCGTGAGGCCTTCTCATACAGCCACGCCGAGATCGCCAGAATCCTCGACATCACCGAGTCCGCGAGCCAGCAGCATGCCCACCGGTCCCGCGCCCGGGTCGCCGCCGGGCGCCGCCGCGGCGGCGAGGCCGACCCCGCGTCCGCGCGCCGGGTCGTCGAGGAGTTCCTCGCCGCCGCCACATCGGGGCGTACCGAACGGCTGGTGGCGCTCCTCACCGATGACGTGACGGCACTCTCGGACGGCGCCGGACTCGCCAAGCGGCTGCTGCGTCACACGACGCGCGAGCGGGTCGCCGCATACGTACGAGCCGGCTTCAAGCCCACGCCGGCGAAGCGGCGGATGGCCGGCGGCTCGCCCGCGATGCATATCGCGCTGCTCAACGGCTCCCCGGCCGTCGTCGCCGTGGTCGGCGACCGGGTCGTGGGCGCCGTGGCATTCGAAGTCAGCGACGGCAAGATCGCGTCCCTGCGCGGCATCGCCGCCGCAGCCCGGCTCACACGCCTCAACGAGGCCTGGCGGCAGCACGAACCCGAAGCGCCGGTCATCAACGCATGGTGACCGGAGCCACCGGAATCCAGTGACCTGAATCGGAGCGAGGACGGCACCCGTCGGCCCCCGAATCGGACTCGGCCATGCAGTTCGGATCCCCGATGGCCAACTACCGGTCGACGCAGTGGGTTCGCCATCATGTGCGTCGGCAACACACTGACGCCGCCGGCCGGTGCGCCGCCGCGCAACGCTCGCAATCGATGCACACTTGCGGCCGGGCCAGTGGTGATCGGATGCGGCCGGAGGCTCACCGTCTCGACATACGTCACAGGCGGCGCAGCACCACGTGTTCGGCATCGTGCTCGGCGTCCCACCGCAGTGGCAGGCCCACGTGTCGCAGGTACGCGCCGCCGTACTCCGTGCCGTCGGCCTCGTCGCGGTAGCGTGCGGCGGCGTCGAGGCCTTGCAGGCGCAGCCGGTCGGGACGGCCGGGCACGAGCGGTGATCCGTCGAGCCGGCCGGTGCTCAGGGCGGCGACCACGATGCGGGACCTGTCGGGCGCGACGGACTCGACCCCGAACGTCGGCTCGTCCGGCGACCCGAGCAGGTGGGTCTCACCGTGGTGCACGATGTCCCGGACGCTCTTGTACCGGGCGATCCACCAGGCGGCCGACGCCCGTTGCTCCTCGCTCCACGTGCCGAGGTCGGCGCCGATCCCGAGGACGCCTGTCATCGCGCTGACGAAACGGAACGCGAGGGAACGCGGCCGCGGGTCGAACAGGCCCCGCGCGTCGGTGACCCAGGAGCTCATGGTGTGCGGGGCGTGCGCATGCAAGTAGCCGTACTGGACGGAGAGCCGGTCCAGCGGTGCGGTGTTGTCGCTGGGCCACACCATGTCGGTGCGGGCGAGCGTCGTATGGTCGATGCGGCCGCCACCGCCCGCGCAGCCCTCGACGGTGACATGCGGATGGCGGGTACGCAGATGGTCAAGGACGCGCAGATAGCCCGCCACGTGCGCGGCGTCCAGGTCGAGTCGCTCCGCGAAGTCCTCTCCCGGGCGACCGCGTTCGGTGGGCGGACGGTTCATGTCCCACTTCAGGTACGAGATGTCGTACCGCCCCAGGAGCCGGTCAAGGGTGTCGAGGACGAACTCTTGGACGTCGTCACGGCCGAGGTCGAGGAGGAACTGGTTGCGGACGCGGCGTCCCGTGCGCTGGGGCAACCGATAGACCCACTCGGGGTGTTCGGCGTGCAGCTTCGATCCAGGGCTGACTGCCTCGGGTTCCACCCACAGCCCGAAGTCGAGCCCGAGAGCACACACGTCGTCGACGAAGCGGTTGAAGCCGTGGGGGAACAGTGCGGGATCGGGTTCCCAGTCGCCCAGACCGCCGGTGTCGTCGGTCCGGCCGCTGAACCAGCCGTCGTCGACCACGAACAGCTCCACGCCCAGATCCGCGGCTCGGCGGGCGAGGGCGAGCTGGTGGTCGGCCCGCACGTCGAACCCGGTCGCCTCCCAGGAGTTGTAGAGGACGGGGCGCCGACGCGTGAGCCGGCCCCCGGCCAGGCGACGCTCGTAGCGGTGCCAGACCCGCGACAGGCCGTCCAGGCCGTCCGGGCTGAACGCGCAGGCCAGCATGGGTGTCACCAGCGTCTCGCCAGGGGTGAGCAGCACGGATCCCTCGTGCGGGACGCGGCCCGCACGCACCCGTACCGCGCCGCCGGGCTCCGCGTCGACGGCCATGTGCCAGTTGCCCGCCCATTCGAGGGCGATGCCGTACGTGGGGGACCCGGTGCCACGGTCCGGGTGAACGGCGTCCTGGACGGCCAGCCACGGGGCGTAAGCGTGGCCCGGCGCACCCTGGGTGCTGCCGAACTCCAGCGTGCCGCGCCTCAGTTGGGTCTGCGTGAACTGGAACTCTTGCGACCATTGACCGGTCAGATACGTCACACGTGTGCCGTGCGCCGACACGGGCACGTTGACCGCGGCCGAGTCGAAGCGCTCCAGGCGCAGCGACTCGTTGCCCGTGCAGGTCAGTTCGGCCCAGCGGCGGATCACGTCGGTGTCCGGCACCGTCGCGTAGCGCAGGGTGACGCGCAGCCCGAGGACATCGTCGTCGAAGGTGAGGTCGAGGCCGCTGTCGTCCTCCTGGTGCGCCTCGACGAAGCGCCACCACACACCGCGCTCGCGCCCGGGGCGGCTCGCGATCAGGTCGGCGCCGTTGAACGGGCGAAGGCCGTGCGGGATGTACTCGGCGGGCGCCAGGTCGGCGGGGGTGACGAAGTGCGTGCGGCGCGACCAGCCCAGCGGGGACGGGCCGTCCTGCGCGCCCGTCGGCCCCCACACCGCGAGTTCGGGCCAGATCCCCGCCCCGGGACCGTCGCCCTCGCCGTCACCGCCCAGCGTGACGGCGTAGACCGTGTGTTCGGTGCGCAGGACCCAGCGGTCCGACGCCCTTTCGGTGGTGCTCACTTGACTGCTCCAAGATTGAGACCCGCCACGAAGTGGCGCTGGAAGCGGAGGAAGACGAGGACGGTCGGGGCCGCGGCGATGACGGAGCCGGCCGCGATCACGTTCCACTGCGAGACGTACTGCCCCTGCAGGTTGATCAGCGACGCCGTGATCGGCATGTGCGTCTCGGTGCGCAGCACGCTGATCGCCCACAGCAGGTCGTTGAAGATCCAGGTGAAGGACAGGGCACTGAGCGCGGCGAGAGCGGGTCGGGCCAGCGGCAGCACGATCCGCCAGTAGATCGTCGCGGGTCCGGCCCCGTCGATCACCGCGGCCTGCTGCACCTCCGGCGGGATCGATCGCATGAAGCCGTGGAGTACGAACACGTAGAAGCCGATGCCGAAGCCGACCTGGACGCCGATGAGCGCCCACAACTGGTCGTAGATGCCGACCAGTTCGCTCATCTTCGCCACGGGAATCAGGAGGATCTGCGGGGGCAGCAGGTTGCCCGCCAGCATGACGAGGAGCAGGGTGCGCCGGCCGGGCAGCGCGTACCGGCTGAGCGCGAACGCGGCCATCGACGCGAGCAGCAGCGACAGCAGGACGCTCGGGACGGTGACGAGCAGGCTGTTGATCAGGGCCTGCTTCTGGCCGCCGTCGGTCCAGGCCTGCCCGAATCCGTCGAGGCTGAACGAGTGCGGGGCCGCGCCGAGGCCGTTGGCCGCGATGTCGTCGAACGTCCGGGTCGCGGTGATCACGACGAGGACGATCGGGACGAGCCACAGGACGGCGAGTGCTCCCGCGCCGAGGTGGAATCCGGCGGTGGCGGCGCGGCGGCGCAGCACGCTGGGGCTGTTCATCAGTCGGCCTCCCGGAAGGCGCGGACGAGATAGGAGGCGATGACGCCGAAGGCCAGCAGGAAGATGACGACGGCGAGCGCGGAACCGTAGCCGAGGCGCAGCGACTGGAAGGCCGTCGAGTACATATAGGTGCTCAGCAGTTCGGAGGAGTGGTAGGGGCCGCCGCGGGTCAGGGACCAGACCACATCGAAGGAGCGCAGCGAGTCGATGACGATGACCGACAGGACGACCGCGTTGACGCTCTTGAGCTGAGGCATGGTGACGTGCCGGAACTGTTGCACGCGGCTCGCGCCGTCGACCTTCGCGGCTTCGTACAGCATGGGGTCGATGCCCTTGAGACCGGCGAGGTAGAGGACCATCACGTAGCCGATCTGCCGCCAGAGTGCGGGCAGCAGGACCGCGTACAGGGCAGTGTCGCGGTCGGCGAGCCAGGAGCGGGTGAGGCCGTCGAGTCCGACTCCGTCGAGGATGCGGTTGATGAGCCCGTCCGGCTGGTACATCGCCTGCCAGACGAGCGCGGTGGCGACCAGGGAGAAGACGACCGGGAGGAACAGGGCGGCCCGGTAGAAGCCGACGCCGCGGCGTTCCTGCTGGAGCAGGAGCGCCGCGCCGAGCCCGAGCAGCGCGGACAGACCGCCGAACAGCACCAGCCACTTCGCGGTGTTGAGCAGGGCGTGCCGGAAGACGGCGTCGTGGACCATCTCGCGGAAGTTGTCGATGCCGATCAGGTGCGCGACCGAGATGCCGTCCCAGTCGGTGATCGCGAGGTAGAAGCCTTGCAGTGCGGGCCAGAACACCCAGAAGCCCTCGGCGAGCAGCGGGACGAGGACGAAGGCGACGACGAGCGGCGGGACCCGGGTGGCGGCCCCGCGGCGCGGGCGGCGGGCGGACGGCGTCCTGCGCGTGCCCGGGGCCGGCCGGGTGTCGGTGTCGAGGACGGCCATGTCACTTCCCCCAGATCTTCTCGGCGTCGCGCTGCCAGGTCGTGAGGACCGACCCGATGCGGTCGGGCTCGGACAGATAGCGGATGAGGGCGGTGTCGGCAGTGGGCGAGAGCGCGTCGCTGGAGTCCCGGTTGAAGAACTGGGTGACTTCGGTCGCCGACTCGATGAGTTCGCGGCCCTTCTTGACCAGGGCCGTTCCGCTGTCCTTGGCGTCGGGGTGGGTCGGCAGAGCGGTGCCGGACGATCCTTCGAGGTAGAGCTCCTGCGCCTCGGCGGTGGCGAGGTAGCGCAGGAACTCCTTGGTCTGGCGGCCGCGCGGGGTGCGGGCACCGGCGAAGTAGCCGTCGGTGGGCGCCTCCTCGGCCATCGGCACCTTCGGGTCGATCTCGGGGAACCGGAAGAAGTCGATGTCGTCGAGTTGGTCCTTGGGCACGGAGTCGGCGAAGAACGTGCCGATGAGCATCATGGCCGTACGTCCTTGGAGCAGTTCGGTGGTGGCGTCCTGGAAGGCGAGGGCCGTGCCGCGCTTGTCGATGAAGGGGCGTGCCTCGTCCCAGCGGTCGAAGACGCGCCGCACCTCGGGATCGTCGAATCGGTGCCGGCCCGCGAGCAGGTCGCGGTGGTACTGGGCGCCGTTGATCCGGATGTTGAGGTAGTCGAACCAGGAGGAGGAGACCCACGCGGTGCCGCTGCCCGCGCCGAGCCCGATGGGGGTGACCTTCTTGCGCTGGAGGGTGTCGCACAGGTCGAGGAAGTCGTCCCAGGTGCGTGGCTCGTCCACGCCCCACTTCCTGAAGTTCGACTTCCGGTAGAAGAAGCCCCACCAGTAGTAGCTCGTCGGCACGAACACCTTGTGGCCCGCACGCGAGGTGCACAGCCTCTTGAGCGCCTTGCTGTACCGGCTCAGATCCGGGCTCCGCCATACGTCGTCGAGGTCGAGCAGGAGATCGCGGCGCGCGTACGCGTCGGCCACCGAACCCGGGTACCAGGTGTACAGGTCGGGCGGGTCGGCCGACGTCAGGTAGGTGGGCAGCTGGGTGCGGAAGGTCTCCGAGGCGACGGTGTTCAGCGCGGCCGAGGCGCCGTTGCGCGCGTTGAAGGCGTCGACGACCTTCTGCAGGGCGGCCTTCGCCTGGGGCGCGGAGAGGTTGGACTGCAGCGTGACGTCGCCGCCGGAGGAGACGCTGGAGCGCACGGACGTGACACAGCCGCTCAGTGCGCCGCCGGCGCCGAGCGCTCCGACGCCCGTGAGCAGGCGGCGTCTGCTGAGCTGCGAACTGCCGCTGGGCAAAGGGGACATGGTGACTCCTGGAGGGCCCGGGGCCGGACCGTGCGGTGGCGGTCCCGGGCTGGGTGCGGGTGACGGAGAAGGGCCGCCGGTCAGTCGGACGCGGGCAGCGGGGCCCGCCACAGCTGCCCGTCGACGCCCCGGAACGTGGCGGTCAGCGGCGTACCGGTGAGTGCGGGCGCGCCTGCCAGTGCGGCGCCGGGGAACTCGGTGCGCTTGGACCAGTCGCTCCATGCGCCGTCGCCCCGGCCGGGTGCGAGCGAGCGCTGCCACACGGTGTAGTCGCCGGCGCGGGAGACGAGCCGTACGGTGTCGCCGTCGAGGGCGAGTGCGGGCGAGGCGCTGGTGGCGCCGCCGAGCGAGGTCCATGCGGACCAGGTGCCGTCGGTGGCGCGGACCCGGGTCCACACGGAGCTGTCGGTGGCGCGGACGGCGACGTGTACGCGTCCGTCGGCGTCGGTCACGGCCGCCGGGTCGTCGTACAGGCCGAGGCCGTCGGGGGCACCCAACTCCTGCCAGTGGCCCGTGGCCGAGCGGACGAGCAGGCCGCCCTCGCGGTCGAGGGCGGCGAGGGCGCCGGGCGTCGCACCGGCCCCGGCGACGGCGGGTGCGGAGGAGACGGCCGGGCTCTCGACAGGCCGCCAGCCGCTGGTGGCGCGGCCGTCGGTGAGCTGCCTGCGGTACAGGTGGCCGTCGGTGGCACGGACGTACACCTCGATGCGTCCCTCGCCGTAGGCGCGGGCCACCGGCTTGCCGGTGACCCGGCCGCCGCCGGGGCGGCCCAGGGAGGCGCCGTTCACGACGACGTCCCCGGAGAAGGTGGTGGAGAAGACGGTACGGCCGATGGCGGCCGGGTCGGCGGGCGACCGTACCCCCAGGCGCGTGCCCGGCGCGGTGTCCTTGCCGTCCAGCTTCAGGAAGGCCGTGCCGTGGGCGGGGACCTCGACGGTGTAGGAGCCCTCGTGGACGCCGCGGTCGGCTCGGGCCCGCAGATCGCGGACGCGCACCGGTCCGGTCAGGCCCGCGTCGGCGAACCGGACGGTGCGCCTGGCCGCCGTGTCCGAGCGGTTGAGGAGGACGACCGTGCGGTGGCCCGCACCCTTGAGGACCTTGCTGTAGACGTCGCCGGTCGCGTCGCTCGCCACGCGCACACCCTGTATGGCGAGCGGGTCCTGGTCGACGCCGATGATCTCCGGGTTGCGCAGGGTGTCGATCATGTCCTGCGGCAGGGTGCGCGGATCGGAGCCGATGACGAGCGGCGACCCCATGAGCGCCCACAGGACGAGCTGGGTCGTCGACTCCTCGGTGCTGAGTTCGGGTGTGCCGTCCTTGAGCCTGCGCAGCGGGATCAGGTAGTCCGGGTCGTTGTAGTGACCCGGGCTCTGTGCCTCGGGATGCGCCATGTTGGCGTCCATGTTGCGCAGGATGTTCGGCCACTGGTTCTCGGACGGGGTGCCGAAGGCGACGTCGGTGCCGGTGCGCCAGGAGTCCGCGAGGCGCGGCCCGAACTGGTACGAGTTGTGCGCGTCCTGCGCCGGGGTGTGCGGTACGCCCCAGTCGTCCGTGAGCGGGTTGCAGAGGTTGAGCAGCATGGGCCGCCCGGTCTTCCGGACGGCCTCGCTGAACTCCTTGAACGCCGGTTGCGGATCGGCCTTCTCAGCGATGCCGCACAGGAAGTCGACCTTGATCGCGTCGACTTTCCAGTCGGCGAACTGCCGTGCGTCCTCGCTGTAATGGCCGCGGCTGCCGAGCCCGCAGCTCTTGCCGCCGTCGTACGTGCCCGCGTCCGTGTAGATACCCGCCTTGAGGCCGCGGCGGTGCAGGTAGTCGACAAGGGCCGGGATGCCGGACGGAAAGCGCTCGGCGTTCGCGGCAAGGTGGCCCTCGCTGTCGCGCGGGGTGTCGGCCTGCCAGCCGCCGTCCAGCCAGACGATGTTGTAGCCGCTCTCCTTCAGCCCGCTGCCGACCAGGAAGTCGGCGACGCTCTTGACGTCCTTCTCGGTGGGCGCGCCGAGGCCGAAGTAGGTGTTCCAGCCCATGTACGGGGTCGGAGCGAGGGGCGTATCGGTGGGCTGCCGGGGGGGTGCCGGGGTGCGGTCGGCCGCGGCGGCCGGAGCGGCCGGGGACAGCGTGGCCGCGACGAGGAGGGCGGCGAGGGCGGCTGTGCCGAGCGTCGCTGCGCGGGGTGAAGTCACAGAGCTCTCCTGAGGTGATGACTGATGAGGGGTGTCGTCCGCCGGTCCAAGAGCCGAACGGGAAGCGCTCGGACGACTGTTGCCGCAGGGGTCGACCCTGTCAACAAAAATTCCTAATTAACTAAAAATTGAGAGGCGGACGTGACTGGAGGAACCGGCCGACGGAACCGCCCGGCGGCTCACGGTGCCGACCGACCGCCTTCGGTGAACTCAGGGCGGAACGCGCAGGCAGGCGTGCCGGGGACGACGACCCGCAGCCGTAGCAGCGCGCCGTCGAGTGGGCCGGGATCCGCGAGCCCGATGCGCGCGCTGGTGACGAACAGGGTCCGCCCGTCCGCGCCGCCCAGGCACAGACCGGCGGGCTGGCGCACGGGCGCCCGGACGACGTCGTCCAGCTCTCCGTCGGCGCGGTAGTGGTGCAGTTCGCCCGCTCCCCACACAGCGCTCCACACTCCGCCGCCCTGGTCCACCACCATGCCGTCCGGACTGCCGGAGTCCACGGTCGCGAAGAGCTCGCCGCCGTCGAGCGCACCCGTCCGAGGGTCCACCCGGTACCGGAGGATGCGGCCGAGCGGGCTGTCCGCGAGATACAGGGTCCTGCCGTCGGCCGTGAACGCCGGTCCGTTGGGCACACTCATCCCGTCGAGGACCCTGGTGACCGTCCCGTCGCGGTCGACGCGGAACAGCGCGCCCCCGCCGGGGAGGGCGTCGTATGCCATGGAGCCGGCCCAGAAACGCCCCGCGGGATCGGCTGCCGCGTCGTTCATCCGGAACGGACGCGCGGGATGTTGCTCCGGGTGGGACAGCCACCGCGGCGGTCGCCCGGGTTCGAGCAGACAGATACCGGTGTCGGCTGCGGCGATCCACGTGTCCCGCGTCCCGGCCACGGGCGCGATCGCACCCAGCGGGAACGGCAGACGCACCTCCTCGCGCAGGGTGCCCCCGGGACCTGCGGAGAACAGCCGGCCGGTGAGGATGTCGGTGAGGACGAGACCACGCTCCGTCCAGCGCACGCCCTCGCCGAGTTCGAGTCGCTCGGAACCCACAGGGCTGGAGGTCACCATTCCGCGAAGCTCCCGTCGTCGTGCCGCCACACCGGATTGCGCCATCGGTGCGCGGTGCTGTCGGCCTGGCGCACCGCGGCCTCGTCCACCCGCACCCCGAGCCCCGGCAGCGTCGTGCGGTGCGCGTGCCCGTCGGTGAAGCGGAACGGTTCGGGATCGAGGACGTACGAGAGCAGGTCGGCGGAGCGGTTGTAGTGGATGCCCCGGCTCTGCTCCTGGATGAGGAAGTTCGGTGTCGCGAAAGCGACTTGGAGGCTTGAGGCGAGAGCGATCGGGCCCAGCGGGCAGTGCGGCGCGAGGAGGGCGCCGAAGGTGTCGGCCAGCGAGGCGATGCGGTGCACCTCCGAGATGCCGCCCGCGTGCGACAGATCGGGCTGTGCCACGGCGATGCCCGCCTGCAGTGCGGGCAGGAACTCCCCGCGTCCGTAGAGGCGTTCACCGGTCGCGACGGGCACACCAGTACCCGCGACCAGGCGCGGGAGCAGATGTCCGTGCTCGGGCAGCAGGGGTTCCTCGGCGAACAGCGGGCGCAGTGGGGCGATCCCGTCGAGCACCTGGCGGGCCCCGGCGGGGGTGAAGCGGCCGTGGAAGTCGACGGCGACATCGCGTTGTGGGCCGAGCGCCTCGCGGGCGGCGGCGACACGCTGGACGATCGCGTCGACCTCCGCCGGGCCGGGCAGCGGCGAGACGCGGCCGGAGGCGTTCATCTTGACCGCGGTGAAGCCGGCCTCGACCTGTGCGCCGATCTCCTCGGTCACCTGGGCGGGTTCGTCGCCGCCCACCCACGCGTACACGCGGACGGAGTCGCGCACGGGCCCGCCGAGCAGGGCGTGCACGGGCGCGTCGTAGGCCTGGCCCGCCAGGTCCCACAGCGCCTGGTCGATTCCGGCCACCGCGCTGGAGAGCACAGGACCGCCCCGGTAGAAGCCGCCCTTGGTGAGGACCTGCCAGTGGTCCTGGATGCGCAGCGGGTCCTGGCCGATGAGGTACTCGGCGAGGGTGTCGACGGCGGTGCGCACCACCTCGGCCCGGCCCTCGACCACGGGCTCGCCCCATCCGACGAGCCCGTCGTCCGTCTCGATGCGGCAGAACAGCCAGCGCGGGGGTATCTGGAACGTCTCGACACGTGCGATCTTCACAGAGCGTATGCACCTTTCGGAAGCAGGAGTTGGAGTGGCGGGGTCCGTCAGGACGACGCCTTGACGACGCTCCAGCCCCCGTCGACGAGCAGACTGGTGCCGGTGACGAAACCGGCCTCGGAGGAGGCGAGGAACGCGATGGCCGCGGCTACCTCCTCGGGTGTGCCGAAGCGCCGGGCCGCCGTCTCGGCGACGCTGCGCCTGCGTTCCTCCGCGCCGATGCCGTCCCAGGCACCGGTCAGGATCGGCCCGGGCAGGACGGCGTTGACACGGATCGACGGCCCGTATTCCACGGCCAGTTGACTGCACAGGGAGAGCACCGCGCCCTTGGTCGCGGCATACGCCGGGCGGCCCGGAAGCCCCATGCGCGCGTGGACCGACGAGGTGTAGACGACGGCGCCACCGTGCTCGGACATGTCGGGCTGCACGGCCCTGAAGCCGAGGAACCCGCCGGTGAGGTTGACGGCCACCTGCCGCTCCCACGACTCCTGGGTCATCTCGCCGGCCGGGGCCAGCTCCACGGTGTACGCGTTGGAGACGAGGACCCGCACCGGGCCGTGGGCGTGCGCCGCGTCGAGCACGCGCTCCCAGTCCGCCGCCTCGGCCACGTCGGCGCGGACGAACACGGCACGCGCGCCCTGGTCGCGCAGCGCGGCCGCGGTCCGCTCGCCGCGCTCTTCGTCGATGTCGCTCAGCACGACGAGCGCGCCCTCGGCGGCGAGCCGCCGCGCCGTGGCCGCGCCGATGCCGACGGCGGCCCCGGTCACCACGGCGACCTGATCGGTGAAGCGTTGCATTCCCGTCATTCCCTCTCCTCGTGTGTCGTGTCCCGGGTTCCGCGCACTTGAATGCCCCATGCGGCGGACCGCTGTTCGCCGGGGGCGAGGACGATCAGGTCGTGGCCGCTGTTGAACGCGTCCGGCGGGCAGGTCATCGGTTCCACGGCCAGGCCGGTGCGGCCGAAATGGTCGGCGGTGTAGAGCTGGAGCCAGCCGAGGGAGGCGTCGGCCCAGAGGTCGACCGCGTCGCCGCCGGGGGAGCGGAAGCGGGCGCGGGCCAGGCCGTCGGCGTCGCGGTGCAGACCGGTGTAGGCGTGATTGAGCACGAGGCCCCTCAACTCCCGTGCGTCACGCAGGTCCTGCGGGGTTCCCTCGACCGGGCGCGGTGGCCCGTCGGGCAGCATGCGGGTGTCCGGGTGCAGGCAGCGGTCGGCGCCCAGTTGTACGGAGCAGCCGTCGATGGAGCCGCCGAAGGTCAGGTACGGGTGGGCGCCGAGGCCGAAGGGCGCGGGCCGCGAGGTCCGGTTGGCCGCGGTGACACGGGCGGTGAGTCCGCGCACCGCGTCAAGGCGGTACTCGGCGCGCAGGTGCAGGGCGAACGGATAGCCGGGCCGGGCCGCCAGATCGAGCGTGAGTGCGACCCGGTCCGCACGCTCGCGGGGCTGCGGAGACCAGGTCTGCCAGGCGACGAGGCCGTGCAGCGCGGCTGCCGGATCCCGCTCGTCCAGGGGGAGTCGGTGAGCCGATCCGTCGAACGTGTAGCGGCCCTGGGCGAGTCGGTTGGGCCACGGCGCGAGGATCTGCCCATGAGCGGCGGGCGCCGGTTCGTCCGCGTCGAAGGTGAGGATCAACGGCTGCCCCGCATGGGTCAGTTCGCGCAGTGTCGCGCCGACGCCCGCGACGGTCGCTGCGTACGGCCCGGCGGTGATGCGCAGCTGGGTGCCGGACAGGGGCAGCGGGACGGGAGTGGCCATGGCCAGGACTGCATCAGCAGACACCGGGTCCCGTCAAGAATTATTCATAATTAATTTCTCGGCAAGGCGGGGCGGTCGATCCCGGCGGAGGGCTCATTGAGCTTCTAAAAATTATGAATTAAAGTGGCCGCAGATGGTGCGCGGGCACTCGGCCCGTCCCGCAGAGGGGAGCGGAGCATGGTGTCCTACGTTGGGCGCGGAGTCCACGGAGGCGTCGTCGAATCGCTCGGCTCCCGGGTCGTCGGGGGCGAGGTGGCCGTAGGCGCCACCCTCGATCCGCGCACACTCGTCGACGACATGGGCGTCAGCCTCACGGTCGTCCGCGAGGCGCTCAAGGTCCTCGGCGGCAAGGGGCTGGTCGCCTCCCGCCAGAAGCGCGGCACTTTCGTCCGCCCGCGCACCGACTGGAACGTCCTGGACGCGGATGTGATCCGCTGGCGCATCGAGGGTGGCGAAGGGGAAGCGGTGCTGCGCGACCTCGCCGAGATGCGCTCCATCGTGGAACCCGCCGCCGTGCGCCGCGCCGCCGAGCGCCGCACCACGCAGCAGCTGGAGGACCTCGACGCGGCGCTCGACCGCATGGCCCGGGCCGGCGAGGACGCGGCCGAGGCGGTCGCCGCCGACTCCGACTTCCACCACGCGCTCCTCGTGGCGTCCGGCAACGAGATGCTGGCCATGCTGCACGACCTGATGGCCCCTGCCCTGCGCGCCCGCGACAGCATTGTGCACGGTCCGCACGGCTGCGCCGACGACCCGGTGCCCAGCCATCGCGCGGTCCTTGACGCCATCCGCGACGGCGACGCGCCCCGCTCCGGCGCCGCCATGGCGGACCTGCTCGCGAAGGCGGACCGCGACCTCGATCTGGCCGTACGCTGGCGGGCCCGCGCGGCGTCCGACCGGAGCTGAGCGCGAGGGGGCGTCCGGCGACGGCCCTCAACGGGTTTTCCACGAGGTCGTACGCGCACTCGTACGCGCCTCTTGACACGACAGTGAACACCGCGCCTGCCGAATACCTCATCCGCGCAGTTCAGGCGGCGTGTTGGTATTCGTGGAGGATTCCGCCGAGGCGGTCACGGGCGCTGCCCGATTCATCGCTCGGTGGGGCCGGTGGGTGTTGTGGTGCAGCTCGAACTGGCGGAGCGCGTGGCGTAGGTGGTGCTCGTTCCAGATGAGGGTGCGGTCCAGGAGTTCGTGGCGGTACGTGTGTGCGGTGGGGTGTGCGGTGGTGCCGAGTCCCCGTCCTTATCCCGGTCGCTCGTCGGCAGTAACCGCAAGGCCAGGTCAGCAGGGGTAGCCGAGTTTCGGGCACCCACACGCTTCGGATCCTGCGAACTCGCATCGATCAGGTATGCGACGCGGTGAGCACCCCGGCCGAAGGTCCGGCCCGGGCGGGGTGGTCCCGCGTGCTCTCCGTAGGTGCTGATCCGCCATCTCTTCGCGTTTCCGCCGTGATCAACCCGATCCTTCGCTGCGGGCGCGCCGGTGCCCTGAGACTCTTTCGTACCGGGATTCGCGCAGCTACGGAGCTGAATCCGTGGCCGCCCGCCCGGTGGCCCCGCCATGTGTAGGTACGGCAGGCGGGGCATGTGGCGAGAACAAGGAGCGATGATGACCACCGTTGACGACACCGCACACGCCGACCACCCCACATCGGCCTCCCACCCCAGGCAGGCTCCCCCGACTGGTGACTTTGATCTGCTGGGCCACGTGCTGGCCCAGCCCGAACCCGGCCTCACCGTCGACGACTTCCTGCAGCGGGCCCGCGACCTGCGCGACCACCTCCGGTCCGAGCAGGAGGCGACGGAGAAGCGGACGTACTACTCGCAGGAGACCCACGAAGTCTTTCAGCGGGACGGCTTCTACCGCATGCTCCAGCCCAGGACCCTCGGCGGCTACGAGCTGCGGGTGGCCGAGTTCTACCGGGTCATCGTCGAGATAGCTCGGGGCTGCCCCTCCACGGGCTGGTGTCTGGCCCTCGGCTCGGGGCACGTGCTCTTGTTCTCCTCGCTGTTCGGTCCTGAGGTCCAGTCCGAGGCGATGGGTGAGGACGGACACTTCATCGCCCCCCACCGTGTCGTCCCGTCGGTCCGCGCGGTTGCCCATGGCGACGGCTGGGAGCTGAAGGGCACCTGGGATTACAACTCGGGGGCTCCGTACTCGACCCACGCGCTCGGTACCGTCGCGTTGCCACCCGGTGAGGACGGTGCGCCCCGCTTCGGTCTGGCCGTGGTGCCGCGGTCGTGCTACACGGTGCTCGACGACTGGGGCGACAACATCGGCCTGCGGGGCACCGGCTCGCCTTCCATCCGTATGGAGAACGCCGTGGTGCCGCTGGGCAACGTGCGCGAGGTCGATGGGCAGGATCCTCTGTGGGCTGAGCCCGTCGGCATGGCTCTGCACGGCAATCCCATGTACGCGGGGCGCTTCAGCGGCTTCTTCTTCGGTGAGTCACTCGCCGTCGCGACAGGCATCGGTCGCGCCATGCTCGACGAGTACCGGTCGGTATTGTTGGAGAAGAAGCCGATGTGGAACCCGCACGGTCTGCGTGCGGACGACGCCCACTACCAGCGGTGGTACGGCGAGGCGTGCTCCCTGCTCGACGCCGCCGAGGCGGTGCTGCGGCAGGTGGGGGAGCTCTATCACGACCTCAGCGAGCGTGGGGTGCGGGGCGAGGGGGAGTTCGGTGTCGCGGACGACCTGCGCCTGACGAACCTGTGCGCGCAGGGCGGACGATACGCAACCGAGGCGATGGACCTCCTCGTCCGCACCGGCGGGTCGAGTGCACTCCGCCAGGGGACCCGTTCCGAGCGCTACTGGCGGGACTTCAGTGCCTACCGCACCCACCCCGCCGCGATGACGCGGGACCTCATGACCCTTCG
Source organism: Streptomyces sp. NPDC056486 (assembly GCF_042795295.1). NCBI lineage: Bacteria > Bacillati > Actinomycetota > Actinomycetes > Kitasatosporales > Streptomycetaceae > Streptomyces > Streptomyces sp. NPDC056486. The sequence goes on along the minus strand of NZ_JBHTSF010000011.1, from coordinate 42,878 downwards.
TTTCGCTGCAGCCGACTTGGAGGCGCGTCGGGCCCGGGCCGTGACCGACGCCGAGACCACCGCCGTGAACAGCGACACGACGAAGGCCGGGGGCTGATGAAGACCGCGCTCATCGCCCCGGATACCGCCCCGGACTTCGACGCGGCCCGATTCCGCGATGTGCTCGGCAGGTTCTGCTCCGGCATCACGATTGTCACCGCCTCGCTCGATGGCCACCTGACTGGCCTGACCTGCCAGTCCTTCACGAGCCTGTCGCTGGACCCGCCGCTGGTCGCGTTCGCTGTGGGGGTCACCTCCAGGAGCTACCCGACGATCCGGGAGGCCGGCCGGTTCGCGGTCAGCATCCTCGCTGAGGACCAGGCCGAACTCGCCACGGCGTTTGCCCACAGCGGCGGCGACAAGTTCGCAGGGGTGCGGTGGCGCCACGAGGTCACCGGCGCTCCCGTGCTCGACGGCACAGCGGGCCATGTCGAGTGCGAACTGGTCGAGGAGTATCCGATCGGCGACCACCTGTTGGTCGTGGGCCGGGTGGTGGCGCTGGCTGGCCACCCGGACGCCGCTCCCCTGCTGTTCTTCCGCGGCTCGTTCGGGGCCCTGTCCGCAGGCCTGGAGCAGGCCTGAGCACCTGCGGCGCCGAAGGTCACGTGCGCTGCTGACCTGGCCCGGTAGCCGGCCCCCGGCTGCCGAATACCGGACCGGGCCGTACCCGTGTCACTCCGCTCGGCGCGCCCCGTCGGACGTGACGGCGGCCATGCCGCGGGCCTGCCGCGCGAGGTCCGTGGGGCGAATGCCGAAGCGCTTGGCGAAGCTCGTCGAAAAATGGGACGCGGAGGCGAAGCCGCACCTGTGGGCGACCTCGGTCACCGTGAGACGCTCACGTCCGCCGGACGTCGCCAGCATCCGGTGGGCGCGGTCCAGCCGCAGACCGCGCACGAACTGCGGCACGGTCGTGTTCTGGGCGGCGAACACCCGGGAGAGTTGACGCTCGCTGATGCCGATCCGTGCCGCGATGGACGTCGCGCTCAGTCCCGGGTCGTGCAGATGGCGCTCGGCCACCTCACGGGCGGCGGCGTAGTGGGCGCCCGCGGACAGGGGCGCACGCCGTCCGGAGACGAGCGCCGCCAACAGTTCCAGCACCGTCGCGTCGTCCGGACTCACGGACGTCTCCGACCGGGCGGCCCCGTCGAGCAGGCGCCCGAGGGCGATCACGCAGGCAGCCAGGGGACCGTCGACGTCGACGACGTGGGGCCGGGGCGGCGGTGCTCCGTGGGTGAATTCGGCATACAGGGAACGAGGCACCGTGATCGACAGGTCGTGCTGGTCCCCGGCGTAGCCGCGCAGGAAGGGCTGGTCGCTGTGGAGGAGGACCTGCCCCGGGCGCAGCGTGAGGACGCCGTCACTGGTGCAGAACGCGGACTCGCCGCGCAGGATCATGTGTACCGCCACCTGGTCGGCGGGATGGTCGCGTACGTGTCCGGCGTCGCGCTCGACCACGTGCGAGGTCGCGGCCGTGCGCACGATGTCGAGCGCGCCGATCGTCGTGCGGACACTGGAGGCGTGGAAGACGGACTGCAGGGGACGGAAGCGCATCGGCGCCACCAAGGCGGTGTTGTGGGCCTCCCAGGACGCCACCCGATCCGGCTCGGGGATGCCCGCAGTGGAGAAGCGGACCGACCGAGCATCGGATGAGGGCGTCGTATCCATGCGGCTCCCACTTCGAGGGTCTGCGGTCGGCTCCGGCTGTAGCGTCACAGCAGGTGGTGGGGCACCTGACATCTGCCAAATCGGTTCAGGCCCCGCGACATCGACCAGGATACCCGGCACGATCATCACCGCACCGGTACCCATCCGCCGGTGGCTTCCACGCCCCATCCGATGTGGAACGGGCCCCCGGTGACTGAGACTCCGTCGAGAACGCCGGAGGGGATGCGGAACACGCGGCCTGGGGCAGCCGGCCAGGCGAGGGTGCGACGGGTGATCGTGCGTCCGTCCTGGCAGACGGTGATCTTCGGGAAGCGGACGAACTCATCGTTCCACAACAACAGTCGGCCCTGTGCGAGGGCCGGGTCCTGGCGGCGCAGGATCTGCGGGGAGACCCAGCGGAAGGGAGCGTCGGCGAGCAGACGGACTCCGTCGGCCGGCCTCGGCTGACCGAGGAGGTGGTTGATGACCTGCTCGGCTACATGCTTGCCGTCCAGTGCGGCGACATCAGCGGTGTTTACGGGATGCAGCAGGTTTTCAGCGGCGAACACTCCGGCCCGGCTTGTGCGCAGGGCCGTCGGTCGGCTCGGAGTTGGGCAGTTGGCCTCGCCGCTGGTGGCCGGAGCCAAGCATGATCGCCGATGTGCAACGCGCTTCAGGCCGCAGAGCCCATTCGATCGATGGTCGCCTTTCCCACGCCGGTGGGGAGGACGGAAACCCGGCCGCCTGTACCCAGGGTGGTTGCGGAACACCCCCGCGCTACCAGGAGGACGGGGGCGCTGTGCGGGTCACTACGGCAGGCAGGCGCCCGCTCTCGATGGTCTGCCGCGGCAGGGGCAGTCCGAAGTGCTCGCCGATGACCGCCAGGACTCGGCGTTGTTGTGCGTGTGCCGACAGTTCCTCGTCCGTGCCCAGCATGTCGTCGATGGAGTCTTGTGGCGGGATGACTCCGGCGGCTTCGAGGTCGGGGCGCAGCAGATCGGGCCGGGATCCGGCGGGGTCGTAGCCGGCTCCCAGCTCGAAGTGAAGCTGTACCTCGCCGTCGGCGTGGTAGCTGAAGAAGGCGGGCGGGTCGTCCGGGCGCGGATCGAAGATCAGTACCTCGGCCCCACGGGACACGGCCGGGTCCAGAGCCCAGCCTTCGCTGGCTCCGCTCTCCACGACGAACGACCAGCCCCCGGCCTGACCGATGCGCCCCACGCAGTAGACCTGCGCCATGTCGACCAGGCTGGATGCTTCCTGGAGGGTGGCAGCCGATCGGACCTCTAGGGGCTCGTGATCGGCCATGCGCTCAGCCAGGTGCTGTGGACTGAGGCCACGGGCGCAGGTGACGTACAGGCCCCTGGCGTTCCATGCGTCGGCGATCCACTCAATACTGTCGGGCACGGTCACCTTCTCTCTTCCGGGGATGCGTGGCCGGCGGGGCACAACGGCTGAGGGCGCCCCCGCCGGCGTTCAGCAACCTACGGCTTGGGAACCGTGCAGGCCACGGTCGCCCTGGATGCGTCGCAGCGCGCGAACTAGGGGAAGTCCACCCAGTATGGGTCCTGGTCCAGTAGCCGGTATTTGCCCTATAAGCCTCCGCTGAACGCTGACGCTGCCGGGTTCGCCACCGGAGAGTTCGCCAACTGCGGTAGCTCCGTGGCGAGTTCGATGTCACACGCGCCCAGTCTGACCGACCGCGAGTCACCCTGCGCCTTGAACCGCCGCCTGGATCAATACCTACGAGAATCTTGGACTACCCAAGGAGAAGGCACCCCCCTCCTCATCGTCCGCCGAGCTGCTTGAGTACTTGGGCGGCGACCTTCTTGCCGTGGTCGCGAGAGGTATTGACCGATTCGGTGATGATGCCGGCCCAATAGAGGGTCTCGCCGTTCGGCTCGTAGATCACGTCTGCAGCTGGGACGTCGTAGGGGGAGAGGGCACCGAGAGCGAACGGGTCCTTGGCCCATTCGTGCTCGGCGACCTTGACTGGCTGGAGTTTGGGTTCGCCGGTGATGTCCCGGATCGCGTTGAGGACTTCCTTGTGGCGCCGTTCGCGGGGCAGGGCCAGCAGACGCTTGGTGTCCTCAGGAGAATCGGCTACGACGACGAAGATCTGCCCCTTGTAACCGGGCTCCCCCTTCGAGCCGTTCACCAGCCACCACGGCACGGCGGCATCCTTGACGACGTCGGCATCTTCGGGGATCACCGGGTGGTCGAACTCCAGGAGCACCTTCATGGTGGGGTCCTGCGGTACGGCTTTGAAGGCTTCGACCTTCTTCGCCGGCAGGGGTGGGACGAATTCGATGGTGTCGGCGGCCAGGACGGGGACGGGGATGGCCACGACCACGGCGCGGGCCTTGTAGGTGACCGGGCGGCCCCGTCGTTCAGCGTTGACGACGACTCCGGTCGGCGCGTACTCGACGCGTTTGACGACGGTGTTGAGCCGGATGGACAGCTTGTCGGCGAGTGGAGCGAGGACCTGGTCGTAGCCACCGATGACGCGGTAGTTCTTGTATTCGGGCGGGACGGCTCCAGGAGGCTGGTCAAACAGGCCGCCGTCCTGCAGCTCGGATCTTTTCCACGGGCCGCCCGGCTGCTTACGGGTGGCGACGGTAACGAGCTGGTGGGTCTTGAGCTTCTGCTTGCGGACCAGGTCCCAGGTCGAGGCATTCGCTCCGTGGATGACCTGGCAGCCGAACTCGATCGGGACCGACATCGAGGTGTGGTCGGTGAACATGCGGCCGCCGATGCGGTCTCGGGCTTCGACGACGATGACCTTCTTGCCGCCGTCGGTCAGTTCGCGGGCCGTGGCGAGACCGGCGACGCCGGCGCCGATGACGATCACGTCGAGGTCCTCGGTGCCGCCGCCGCTCCCGCTGCCGCCGCTGTCTTTCTCCTTCGCGCAGGCGGCGAGCGCCGTGGTCGCTACTCCCGCGGCGGCGCCGGTGAGGATGCCGCGTCGGCTCAGCAGGCGGAGTCTGTGTTCCATGGTGCCTCGGCTCTCTGGGTGTGATCGCTGTGTGTGGCTCACGATTCCCGGCCCTGCCGTCCAACCGACATCCGCCGACTGGGGGTTGGGCCCCCGCCGGTCAGGGGCGCGGGCGGCGGGTTCCCACGTCCGAGACGTTCGTCGTCGGTGGAGGCGACGTTGGCCAGTGGGCCACGCCGTAGCAGTGACCACACCCCATCCACCGGGTTCAAGTCCGGCGCGGAGGAGGGGCGGTGCACGATGGTGAGCCTCGTGCTCGGCGGCGTACCGACACATTTCGGCGACCCGATGAGTGTTGAAAGCGCCCCGACTAAAACAATCGGGGCGCCGGTTCCTTCTGGAGGCGTGCACGGCTGCTTCGTGTTCACCTTCGCCATGCCTGACTTGCCGCATCACGACGACCCTCGTCTCGACCTCGACAAGGCCGGCTTCGGGGTCATGGCGGTCACCGACGACGGCGCGACAGACCTAAAGAGGCGGTCCACGCGGTCGCTCGGTGCTACAGCGACATGGCCTTGGAGGAATGACCCACTTGGATGCGCCAGGCAAGGTCAGATCGTGGAGTGCCGCATCGCCAAGATGAAAGCGCCGATGGAGCGCTCGCGAGTCACCGAGCCGGGACCCACCCCAGCCGGCTCAGCAGGCGGGCGGCGGCCTGCGTGCCGCTGTCATGGGAGAAGTCGACCTGGTCGGTGACGATGCCGGCCCAAAAGAGGGTATCGCCGACCGGCTGGTAGATCTTCCGGACGCCGGTGACTTTCCAGGAGTGTGTGAAGGCGGCGCGGGCGAAGGGGTCCTTGGCCCATTCATGCTCCATGACCTTCACGGGTGTGAGGCCGGGGTCGCCCGCGATGCCCCGGATCACCTCGAGGTACTCCTTGTGACGCCGTTCCGCCGGCATGGCCAACAGGCGCTCGGCCTCCTCTTCTTCGGCTCCCGCGAAGATGATGCGCCCCGAGTGTTCGGGGTTCCCCATGGCGGCGTTCATCAGCCACAGCTGGCTGCCGGCTTCGACGACGTGGTCGGCATCGTCCGGGAAGACCGGTCGGTCGAACTCCATGATGACCTTCGAGATCGCGACGTGCGGCACGGCCCTGAAGGCAGCCGTCTTCTCCTGAGGCAGCGCCGGGGAAAACTCGACGGCATCGGCGTTCAGTACGGCGACAGGCAAGGCCACCACCACGGCACGGGCCCGATAGGTGACCGGGCCGCCCTGCTGTTCGGCGTGGACGACGGCGTGGCCGGGCGAGTGCTCCACCCGGTGCACCACGGTGTCGAGCTGGACGGACAGCTGGTCGGCGAGGGGGGTGAGGATCTGCTCGTAGCCGCCCACGACCTGGAAGTTGGAGGGGAACCTAAGGTTCTTCTTCTTCCACGGGCCGCCCACGCGCGTGCGGGACAACGTGTGGCCGTGTGTGTAGGTCTGCAGACCAAGCTGTCTGACCAGCTCCCACGTGGAGGCGTTTCGCCCGTGGATGAACTGCGCCCCGAGCTCGATCGGGACGGACATGGCGTCCGGCTGGGTCCACAGACGGCCGCCGATACGACTTCGCGCCTCGACGACGATCACGTTCTTTCCGGCATCCGCCAGGACCCTGGCGGCGCTCAGCCCGGCGACACCCGCGCCGATGACGACGACATCCAGCTCACCTCCCGGTTCTGCTCCCGTGCCTGCTCCCGTGTTCGGCTGCGCCGGTTCGGTGGGGGCTGCGACTGGCCGGGTCGGCTCGGTGCGTTCGGTATCGGCCGACCACACGGCGCGGGAGGTGGCCGCTACTTCTCCGGCGACTCCGGCGAGGAGGCCTAGGGGGCCCACTCGGGGGATCTTGTGCTCCATGTTGGTTCGCCCTTCCCGTCTTCAACGGTTTGCGTACGTATTGCGCTTCACCTCCCACGCTCGCCGAGCCGCCCTCGAATCCGCCATCCGCCGTCCGGCCGCCGCACCCCCGCCGGGTGGTGGGAGCCGCGGAGGGGCAGGCAGGTCCACCGGCCCCGGAGAATCGCTGAAGTCTCCTATCCGGCACTCCAGTTCGCCGGGCAGCGGCGTTGACGTGCAGTTCAGGGCCTTACGGTGCCGGGTGCGATACCGACTCGGGGACGCGCAACCGGTGTCCGCAGCTCAGGAGCACGGTCTGCTGAGTTCAGTCTCGACGTCCGTTCGGGGATGAACTGTCCATGGCGTCGGCCGGATCCGCGGTCACCGGATCCGATCCGCGATCCTGGTGGCACCGTGCAGGACGGACTCGAGTGGGCCTCGCTCGAAGTGGCGCAACCAGTCCCTGGCGAACAGCGTGATGATTCCGATGAAGACGACCGGGACGAGCAGCGGTACGTCACGCGATTGTGTGCCGCCCGGCAGGCCGCTCACGGCGATGAGGAAGACGTACGCCGTCAAGGACATGGCCCCGACCGCGAGTACCGGTCCGAGCAGCAGTCGAGGCCGCGCCTTGGCAGTGACGGCGACGCACCCGACGAGGACCGCGAGGGCCACGCCCGTGTTCCCCAGCACCGCCAGGGTGCTTCGGCCGTGTGGGGCTGCGGTGGACAGCCATGCGCCTCCGTGGCCGACGAGCGCGAGGACTCCGCCGGTGACGGCGAGCCGTATGCGTACGAGCATCACGGACAGATCGAGGCGAGCCACGGCCATACCGGCCAAGGAGTACGGGATCCACGTCAGCGCCGAGTAGCTGCCCGGGAACAACAGCAGTTCGACCAGGTCCGAACCGGCCCCGGCGGACGCGTCGTCGACGGCCGGCGCTCGCTGAACCGCGGACACCAACTGCGGCAGAAACAACGAGGCACCGAACGACAGGGCGGCCAGCGGGCCCGCGCCAAGGCGGCGCAGGGGCAGCACCAGGAGCAGACATACGCCGATGCCCGCCAGGATCATTTCGGCCGCGATACCGGTCAAGGCCAGAGCCGTGCCGAGCGCCAGCAGGATCACGGCCCGGATGACCACCTTCGTGACGGCACGACGGCCTTCGCGTCCGGTCTTGGGAGTGCGGCGCCCGGTCATGAGGAGGACGGAGAACCCGGCCAGGAACGCGAACAGCCCGAACGCCCGGCCCTGCGCGAGCCCCACCAGGAAGCCGCCCACCCCACCCATGGAAGGGTCCGGGCCCACATAGGCCGCGTACAGGCCGAAGACCGCCAGTGCGCGGGCGAGGTCCACACCGGCCAGGCGGACTCCCGAGCCCGGCGGTGCGGGCTCCACCGAGAGCGGTACGGGCAGTGGCCCGATTGCGGCAGCCGGGGGCGGAGTCATGCCCTCCAGACTGGAAAGGCGGCACCTCTCGGGGTATCCGGCACATGTCCGCTCCGCCTCCGCCGATAGGCGGGAACACCCCTCCGAAACACCCCTCCGATCGGCGGGCAGGGCGCGCCGAGGTCGGCACCCGGGCCGGTTCGCATGAAACGCCCTCCAGCGCGAGAGATGCCTCCTTCCATGAACGCCCTCTTGCCGCCGTGCAATGGCGGCTTGACGCGCGGGCCACGGATCACCCCTGTCGCCGCCACCCGGTCGGGCAGGTCCCCCAACCGGCTGGAACGTCCCCGCCGGTCGACTGCCCCGGCCGCCGCAGGCCCCGTCCAGCGCCGGTCACGGCCTAAGGTCGGCAGGTCAGCGGCAGCACGTCGCCGTACGAGTGCGAAGGAACGACTGTGATCCGGGTAGTGGTGGTGGATGACGAGGCCCTGGTGCGGTCCGGCTTCGAACTGATCCTGAACGCGGCGGACGACATCCAGGTCGTCGCCACCGCGATCGGCGCGAAGGCGGTCGCGGCCGTACGCCGGGAGAGCCCCGACGTCGTACTGCTGGACATCCGGATGCCGGACGTGGACGGACTGACCGTGCTCGCCGAGCTGCACGCGCTGCCGGTGCCACCGGTGGTGGCGATGCTGACGACCTTCGACACCGACGAGTACGTCATGACCGCGCTGCACTCCGGAGCGGCCGGGTTCCTGCTCAAGGACACCGAGCCGGATCAGCTGGCGCAGCTCGTACGCACCTTGTCGGCGGGCGGTGTCGTCCTGTCCCCGAGAGCATCCAGGGCGGTCCTGCGGGACCGGCCCAGCGGTCCGGCGCCGACCGATGCCGATGAGGCCACCCGCGTGGGCCGGCTCACCGACCGGGAGCGCGATGTCCTCGCCCTCATCGCCGAGGGCCTCTCGAACGCCGACATCGGCGCCCGGATCCACCTCAGCGCGGGCACGGTCAAGGACCATGTGAGCGCCATTCTCACCAAGCTCCGTGTCGCCAGCAGGGTCCAGGCGGCCCTCATCGCCCAGCGTACGGGCCTCCTGGACCCGCGGGACAAGGCGGGCGAGGCGTAATGCGCCGCTGGTCCGTGCCCGCCTGGGTGCGGGATGCGGGACTCATCACTCTGGTGGCCTTCGACGTCTGGTTCAACCGGGAGGACGACTTCACGGCCATCATCGTGGCCCTGACAGTCGGCACCTGCTCGGCGCTCCTGTTCAGGCGCCGCTTCCCGCTGACGGTGTTCCTGCTGATCCTGCCCGCGACCCTGCTCCTGGAGGTCCTGGTCGCCCTGATCGCCGCCCTGTACGCACTCGCCGAGCGCTCCAGGGACCGTAGCCTCCTGGCGGGCTGCGCCCTGGCCTCCGCCACCGCCTTGGCCCTCCCCTGGCCGATGGAGGGGTACAACGAGCCGAGCGAACCCTGGAGCGTGATCTACTTCGGCTATCTCCTGGCCGCCGCGCTTGCCCCGGTGCTCGTGGGGCAACTCGTCCAGGCCCGGCGCGACTTGAAGCAGCAGCTCGCCGAGATCGAGGAGGCCCGCGAGCACGAGCGGGCGTTGCACGCCCAGGCCGTATTGGCCCGCGAACGCGCCCAGCTCGCCCGTGAGATGCATGATGTCGTCTCCCACCAGGTGAGCCTGATCGCCGTGCAGGCGGGGGCGATGCAGGTGGCGTCCAAGGACATCCCAAGCCGCGAGGCCGCCCGGTCGATCCGTAGGCTGAGCGTGGCCACCCTCGACGAGCTCCGGCACATGGTCGATGTCCTGCGCGCCTCCGGCAGCGGCGACACCGAACTCACTCCACAGCCCACTCTCGCCCAGCTGGAGCAGCTGATCGCGAACAGCGGTATCGATGTGGAGCTCAGCGGTGCGCCCGCGAGGGACATGGCGGCGGCCGGTCAGCGGGCGGTCTACCGCACCGTGCAGGAGGCGCTCACCAACGTACGCAAGCACGCACCCGGCGCGCGCGTACGCATCGAGATCTCCCGGGCCGGTCAGGACACGGAGGTCACGGTCACCAACACCGCGCCCACCCGCCCCGCCCTCGCCCTGCCCAGTTCCCAGCAGGGCCTCATCGGCCTGCGCGAACGCGCGGAACTGCTGGGCGGCACCTTCGTGGGCGGGCCGACGGACGACGGCGGCTACCGGATCCGGCTGCGTCTGCCCTCCCACACCGACTGAGCAGCCGGATCGGCACCGAAGGGCGCCACTGTGAGACGTGCGGCCCTGCGGCGCCTCATGGGCCAAACCGGCGGGGGCTCAACCGCCAGGGGGAGCCCGGTGCAGGGTGGACCAGCGTGGGTGGTGCGCGCAACGCGTGCGCACACCGTTCGCGAAGGCGGCCTCGATGTCGTTGTCGTCGGTGGGGGAGTGGGCGGGCTGAGCGCCGCCCCGGGTCCTGGCGCTGACTACATCAACTCCCATGTCATCGGCGGGCTACCACCGCGTGAACGACCACCGCGCAGGATCCTGAGCAGGGGTGTTCATCATCGGTCGGACTCCTGGGTTCGTCGAAGTGGAAGGGATGAAGAAGGCTTGGTTCTGAGCACCAAGTCGTGATCGTGCGTCAGCTGAGGGTGCAGGGACAGCGCGCCACCGCAGGAGTCCGGGTACCGAACCGCCGGGAAGACGCAGATCTCCCGGCGGTCCGGGAGATCACCGCTCACCATCCCAAGGCGTAGCTCCGGCCCTCCGTACGCGATCAGGCTCAGCTCCCAGGTCGCGTCGTTGCCGGGATGGTGCTCGGCGATCTCGCCGAACGGGATGGTGATGTCGAAGTCGCCGCGGAGGTTGACGTGGCAATGAGCGTTGTAGGCAGTGACAGCGACCCCTTGGAGCCGGGCTTGGAAGCGGTAGTGGTGGGCGCGCGCAGCCCGTCCCTGGAGCGAGCCCGTCAACCGGAGAGCCTCAGGGCCGACTTCGACCGAGGTGACCTCCGCGTGCGCCGACCTGAGCCAGGTCCGTAGTGCGAGTGCCCCCTCTTCGGTCGCGTACGGGATCCATGTCTGCCCTTCGCCCTGCGCTGGACGGAGGCTGCCCGGATCCAGGAGGTGTGCGGTCTCGATGAGCCCTGCCCGGACACGACGTGATCTGCCGCCGCTGCCTCGTGCGAGGTGTACGTCCCAGTCGCCGTCGGCGAGTTCCGAGTGGCGGCCTTCGAGAAGGGCCCACGAAGGGCCGTCGCCCTGGTGGGTGTGCCGCTCGAGCGGCAGGCGTACGGAATCGACGCTTCCGTCGTGCCGGGGGTGCAGCATGAGCTCCCAGGAGCCGGGAGCCAGCCGTTCCATGGGCACGCTGAAGAGGAGCGAACCCCCTCCCAGTACCCGACAGTTGACGGTGGCGGCCGAGCGGGACCGGCCGGCGCCCAGGCGCTCGACGAGCAGGCGCGTGCGGCGCCGCATTCGGTGACCGCCGGAGGACGCCCTCCCCCTCGATCGGGGCACTGCGCCGCCGAGCTCGTGCCTGCAGTCGGCGAACAGTGCCTCGTACTGTGCGGTGATGTGCTCCGGCCGGAAGCGCTCGGCGTTCGCTGTTGCGGCTGCGGCCATTCGCCGGCGCTCGGTCCCGTTCTCGATCAGGCGGCACAGCGCGTCGGCGAGCGCGTCGGCGACGGGGCCGTGGCCCGGTGTGAGGAGTCCGTCCTCGCCGTGCGTGATGATCTCGCGGGGCGCGTGGTCGCCGTCGGTGCTCACCACCGGTACCCCACAGCCCATGGCCTCCACGATGGTCGTGCCGGAGGACTCGGTGCCGTGCGGGACCACGGCGATGGCGGCCTTGGCCCACTCGGGATCCATAGGGGTACGCGCCCCCATCAGCAACACGTGGTTGTACAGGCCGAGTTCCTCGATGCGGCTTCGCAGCCGGGTCCGCTCCCTGCCGGAACCGTAGATCCGCAGGGTCCAGTCCGGGTGCAGCGCCACGACCTTGGCGAAGGCGTCCAGCAGGCGGTCATGGTCCTTCGCCGGGTTCAGCCGGCCGGCCGCGAGGACGATTCTCGAGTCGCCGGTCGAGGGCTCGGCGTCCGGTGCGGGACAGCAGACCGGGATGCTCGTCAGACGCGTCCCCGCGGTGGGCAGCGCTGCCCGGTAGGTGCGCAAGTCGCCCTGGGTGAGGGTCACATAGGCATCGAGGCGTGCGATGGCCGCGTCCAGATCGCTCCGTAGCGCGGTTGCGTGCGCATCGCGGGTCTGGTGTTCCTGGCCGATGCGGAGGTAGTCGCTCAGGCCGTATTGGGCCAGGAACCCGACGAGGTACGGTCGCGTCGCGATCACCACGTCGGCGTCGGTGTCCCGCAGACGGGCGGCGAGTCGGGCCTCGCCGAGCCTGCTCGGAGGGGTCGGTCCGGTGTGGGTCTCGTCCTGCGGGCACACGATTCCGGGGCGCCGCAGATCCGCCCGGTCCACCGAGCAGTATCGGGAGTTGGGCCGCAGGTCCACCAACGTTCGGACCCGCACGCCGTCCCCCGCAGCGAACGGCATGCGGTCGGCAGTCCGGTAGCAGGAGACGATCTCCACCTCGTGGCGTGCCGCGAGCGCGGTGGCCAGGCGGGTCACGGCACGGACGGTGGCGGAGATCCGGTAGGCGTCGTACAGGAGCAGCGTGATCTTCATCGGTCCTCGACCACTCAACGGGCCGGTCCGGCAAGCGGATCGGCGACGCGCCGGACCGCCCCGGCGGAGAGATCCGGGCGGATCACGGCCAGGACCGCAGCCGCCATCATGGCCACGATGAAGGCGGTTCCCCACCCGTCGCCGAGCTGCCCGTTCACAGGGCACCCGCCGAGGGGCACAGCGGGCCTCCGGCAGGGGCTCCCGCCGCGGTCGCTGGAGCAGGTCCGGCGCCCAGCCTGTTGTGCCTCGCTGTGTTCATGCACGTTCCCTCTTCACGGTCCTGGCCTGTGCCTCCATCCCACCGCGCGGTCCGCCTCGGAACACTCCGCCGACCAGCGGGACCACCCCCGCCGACCGGGCGGTCTCCGGTCGCCCCGAGAGGAACTCAGGGCGTTGGGGCCCGGAGGGCATCGTTTGACCTTGACGCGTCGGCAAGGTTTCTACTGAGAGCCGTACGGATCGGAGCGATCACCGATCGCCGGGGCGATCCCCTCAGAGAGGACAGCGAGATGGACACCCGCACGGAGAAGAACCTGGCCTTGCTGCGCGCGGCCTACGAGGCGCTGGCACGCGGCGAGCTCGACGCGTGCGTCGAGATGCTGACGGAGAACTTCATCGCCAACGTCCCCGGGATGCCGGACCCGCTGTACGGGCCGGAGATCTGGCGGCACGGGGCCGAGGGCATGTGGGAAGGCTTCCCCGACCTTCAGATCGACGTCGAGGACATGTTCGGCGTCGACGACAAGGTGGCGGTACGGGTCCACTTCCACGGCACGCACCAGGGCACCTTCCAAGGGAGCCCGGCGACAGGCCGGCAGGTCGGCTTCCGGAGCATCGAGATCTACCGCATCGAGGGCGACAAGATCGCCGAGGAGTGGGTCGCTCCGGACATGATCAGCCTCATGCGGCAGATCTCTCCGGCGCCAGTCACCGACCGGTAACTTCGGGCCGGAGACCATGGGATTCACGGATGCCGTTCCCCCAGCCGGCGGGGTCTCGACCGCCGGTTGACGGGTGGCAGACGCGGCGCCGGATCGACCAGCGTGAGTGGTGTGCGCAACGCGTGCGCACATCGTTCAAGCAGGGAAGGCAGAGGCGACGTGAACCACGAACGCCCCCAGATCGGCCGCCGCGGCTTCCTCCTCGGCACCGGCGCCACTCTCATGGCCGGCACTCTCGCCGCATGCTCGACGGGAGGGAACGAGGGGCGCGGAGGCGGTGGCGGCAGCGACGACCTCGACGTCATCGTCATCGGCGCCGGAATGGCCGGGCTTGCCGCCGCCCGGAAACTGACCGACGAGGGCAAGAAGGTGGTCGTCGTCGAAGCCCGCGATCGCATCGGCGGCCGGATGTTCACCGACCGCACCTCGATGCCGGTCCCGGTCGATCTCGGATGTGAATGGATCCACGGGCGGGACGCCTCGACCTGGGACCTGGTCCGCAAGCTCGGGCTCAAGACCCACCAGGACACCGTCTTCGCCACACGTGAACAACCGGGCCACCCGTGGAAGAAGACCATCGAGGAGGACCCTCGGCCCGGCTACAAGAACTACCGCATCATCGGCGGCTACAACCAGATCCTGACTCCCCTCGCCGACCAGCTGTCCATCCGGCTCGGCACCGTCGTCAAACGCGTGGAGCACTCACCGACCGGAGTCACCGTCAAGGCCGAACGGCAGGGCCGCCGGGTCACCCACCGGGCCCGCGCCGCGATCGTGACCGTCCCCGTCGCCGTACTCGCCGCCGACACCATCGAGTTCTCCCCACCGCTTCCGCCCGCGAAGGTGGACGCCTTCAAGTCCGTGCCGCAGGAATCGATCCACAAGGTGATCATGGAGTTCGACCACCCGGTGTTCCCCAAGGACGCCGACGTCCTCAGCGGGGCCGACACCTTCTACGACGACAGCTCGCCGTGGTACGTGCTGAATCTCCCCAAGGCCGCTCCCGGCCCCAAGGGGCAGGTTTTCACCGCGCTGATCGAAGGCGAGGGCACCGCGCGCGCACTGGCCCTGCCCCGCAAGCGCCGCTATGCGGAAGTGCTCGACGTGATCCGGAACATCATGGGGGACCCCAAGCTCCGCCCCGTCAAGGTCCTGGAGCACGAATGGTTCAAGGACCCGTTCGCCCGAGCCCCCTACTCCAAGTACGGCATCCCCGGCGAAGACGTGATCTACGAGCCGAACAGCGGCTCCCTCTACTGGGCGGGCATCATCACCGAATCGGTCGACACCTCTCGTGACCACGGCGAGGAAGTCGCCGGCAGGGTCATCGAGCGGCTCGGCCGGAAGCAGCGAGGGTGAGTCGGGGCCGGGTGGGGAGGCCGCCACCCGGCTGCTCGGGCGACTGGGCCGACCCTCCGGAGGAACTAGGCTGGCGCACGGGGCCTGCACGGTGAGAGATGTCGTGGATGTCGATCTGCGCAAGATGCGCTACTTCGTGGCTGTGGCCGAGGAGTTGCACTTCGGCCGGGCCGCCGGGCGGCTGGACATCACGCAACCGGTCCTCTCCCGGCAGATCCGCGCACTGGAGCAGGAACTGCGCGCGGAGCTGTTCACGAGGAACAAGCAGACCACCGAGCTGACGGCTGCCGGCCGCAACTCCTCGAGGACGCGCGCCCCCTGCTGGCCACCGCGCAGGCATCCCGAGCTGAGTGTGCAGGTGGTGCGCACATCCTGGGGCGACCAGGTCCAAGGGGTGCACGAGGGCCTTCTGGACGTGGGCTTCGTACGGCTGCCCGTCGACCACCGCGGCCTTGTGCTGCGCCCGCTCTTCCGGGAGCTCGTGTCGCCGTACTGCCGGCGGATCACTGGGAGGTCCCTTCACCGACTGTTCAGGCGGTTTTGACGATGGTGCCCGCGCCTTCTAGCGCTGTCACCTCGTCGGCGGGTGCGGTGGTGTCGGTGACGAGGGTGTGCAGGAGTGCGGAAGCGCCGACGTAGGCATAGGCCGTGCGGCCGAGCTTGCCGCCGTCCGCGGCGACGATGGTGCGGCGGGCCACGGCGATGCTCGCCTTCTTCACCGCGGCGTCGTCGAGGTCGTAGGCGGTCAGGCCGTCGGCCGCGCTCAGCCCGCAGCAGCCGATGACGGCGGTGTCGAAGCGCAGGGCTGCCAGAGAAGCGAGGGTGAGCGGGCCGGTGAGGGCTCCCTCAGAGGCGCGGGGCTGTCCGCCGGGCACCACCAGCGTGGCCGGGCCGGGCGTCTCGCCGAGCAGGTGGATGGCCTGCAAGGACAGGGGCATCACGGTGACGGGCCGCTCGCGCAGGAGGCGGGCGACCTCCAGGCAGGTGGTGCCGCTGTCCAGCAGAACGCTCTCGCCGTCGGCGATGAGCGCGGAGATCTCGGCTGCGATCCTGCGCTTGGTGTCGACCGCCTCGTGCGCGCGCAGCGCGAAGGGCGGCTCCTCGCCCCTGAGCAGCAGGGTGCGTGCCCCACCGCGGATGCGTTCGAGGGCGCCCTGGGCGGCCAGGGTGTCGAGGTCGCGCCGGATGGTCATCTCCGAGGCCCCGGTCAGCTTTGCGAGCTGTTGGACCGTGGCACCGCCCGAATCCCTGACGACCTTCGCGATCAGCCTGTGCCGGTCTGCGTTGCTCATACCGCGATTGAACACCACTGGGCAACGAACATTCAAGATGTTCATTAATGCCATGTGCGCACATTAATAATGTTCGTTATGGTGGATGGCATGGAACGTTCACTTCGAACCGCCCGCGTGGCGACCTACGTCTACTTCGTCCTGTGCGGCACCCTGATGGGCACCTGGGTGGTGCACATTCCCGCCATCGAGGAGCGCGTGGGCATCAGCCACGCGGCACTGGGCGGCCTCCTGGTACTGCTCGGGCTCGGTGCCTTCACCGGGATGCAGGTGGCCGGTCGTCTGACCGACCGCCTCGGCGCGAGCGTCGTGATCCCCGCCGGCGGCGTGCTGTGCGGCGCGGCCCTGGTGCTGCCCGGTCTTGCCCGGGATCCGTGGACGCTGGCGGCCGCCCTGCTGGTCTTCGGCTTCTGCAACGGCTGCCTGGACGTGAGCATGAACGCCCACGCCGTGCACGTGGAGAAGGCCTACGGCCGGCCCGTCATGTCGGGCTTCCACGCCACGTTCTCGGTCGGCGGCGTCTTGGCCGCGCTCGTCGGAGCGGGTGCCGCAAGCGCCGGCCTGAACCCGGCCGCGGGCATGGCCGCCATGGGGGCCCTGGGCATCGTGATCGCCCTGGCGTCGGCACGCGCTCTGTTGCCGACCGGCCCCGCTGCTGCCGACACCGGCTCCGCGGGGGAGACCGAGGCGTCACCGGCCGACAAGCGCCGCAGTGCCACGGGGCGCATCCGGCTCCTCGCCGTCCTGGCGCTGATGGTCATGTTGTGCGAGGGCGCCGCCAACGACTGGAGCGCCTTGCACCTGAAGGACGTCCTCGGTGCGTCCAACAGCACAGCGGCCTTCGCGTACGGCACCTTCGCTGCGGCCATGACCATCGGTCGGCTGCTCGCCGACCGCCTCGTCTCCCGGTTCGGTTCCATGGCGATCCTGCGCTACGGCGCCGCCACGGCCGCCGTCGGCATCACGCTCGTGGCACTCGGCCCGTGGATGTGGACCGCATTCGCCGGCTGGGCACTGTTCGGCCTGGGTCTGTCGGGCTGTGTCCCTCAGCTGTTCAGCGCGGCCGGGCACGCCGACCCCGCCGCAGCCGGGGCCAACGTCTCCCGCGTCGCCGGGCTCGGCTACGTCGGCATGCTCGCCGGCCCCGCCGTCATCGGCTGGCTGGCCCACCTCGTCGCCCTCAACCACGCCTTCATCCTGCTGACCCTGCTGTGTGTGACCACCGCTGTGGCCGCCGGGGTCCTGCGCACCGGATCCGACCGCACGCGCCGAAGCGAGATGGCAGGCAGCGGCCACTGACCGCCTGTGCGGCACGGCCCTGTGTCCTCGCGGCCGTCGCCGCCAAGATCCTGACGCCCACCATTGCGCCACTGCGCACGGAGCGGACACACCCCGACCGAGCCGCAGCGCGACTCCCGACCACCGACGACCCCATCCGCTTGCTCACACCCTCTTGAGGAGCTCCGGAATGAGTACCTCACCCCGCACGCCACTGCCGCGGCGCGTCCACACCACCGCCCGCGTCATGGCCTCGGCGTTCGCCTCGACCCTTGGCCCTGGCCCCGCGCGGTGTCCTCCAGGGCGAGCCCGATACCGGCCCGTGCCCGTGCCCGTGCCCGTGCCTGTGCTCCGCGCGGAGCAGCCAGGCGACCGCCCTACCCGCCTCCGGCACGAGGCGCCTTGACCACGTGCTGCACAGCCCTCCACCTCTCCGGCCGCCAGGGCCGGGGGAGAAGAACCCGCCGCAGGCAGAAGGAACCCTCGCCATGTCCACAGACCGACCCATCGTGCTGTTCGATCTCTTCGGCGTCATCGCCCGCCACCAGCGCCCCGGCGCCATGGAAGAGATGGCCGCACTGAGCGGCGCGCCCACGGACGCCCTCGCCACCGCCTACTGGACTTGTCGCCAGCCCTACGACGCCGGGCAGTTCTCCGCGTCCCAGTACTGGACGGCCGTCCTGCAGGGGTTGTCACTCCCCGCCCACCCCGACATCATCGAGAAGCTGCGGCTCGCCGACATCGACAGCTGGTCACGCGTCGACGACCGCATGGTCGCCTACGTGCAGTCCCTGCGGGACGTCGCCGAGGTCGCCCTGCTGTCCAACATCCCCGCCGATCACGCGGATGCCTTCCTCGCCGCCCAGCCCTGGCTGAACCACCTCGACCATGTCGCCTTCTCCGGGAAGATCCACGCGGCCAAGCCGGACCCGGCGGCGTTCCGCCACTGCATCGTCGCCATGCACGCCGCCCCCGCCGACTTCCTCTTTGTCGACGACCGCGACGAGAACGTACGCGCAGCGGAGGCCATCGGCATGAACGGACACGTCTTCACCCGACACGACGAGCTGGCAGCAGCCCTCGACACCTGGCTGCCGACCCGATGACCAAGCCTGGGTCTCCTGCTCGATCCACCAACCAGCTGAAGGAGTTCCTCGATGATCGAGTCGGATACCACTCCCGCCCGCGGACGTGTGGGCGTGATGCTGCCCCGCGACCTTCCCGTACACGATCTGCTGCCGTATGCGCGGCGGGCCGAGGAACTGGGCTTCGACCAGATCTGGGTGGTCGAGGACCTCGGCTGGCGCGGCGGCGTCGCGCAAGCAGCCTCGGTCCTGGCCGGCACCACCCGCATTACGGTCGGGATCGGCATCCTGCCCGCCGGCGCCCGCAACGTGTGCTTCGCCGCGATGGAACTGGCCACCCTCGCCCAGCTTCACCAGGGCCGTGTGATGGCCGGCATCGGGCACGGCATGCCCGACTGGATGCGGCAGGCCGGAGCCTGGCCCGCCAGTCCCCTGACACTCATCAAGGAGTACACGCGGGCGCTGCGGCTGCTCCTGCGCGGTGAGCCCGGCCCTCCCGGCGGCCGGTATGTGCGCTGCGAGGGCATCGTTCTGACGGAGATTCCCGACGTCGCGCCCCCGGTCCTTCTCGGCGTGCGCGGCCCCAAGTCCCAGGCCGTGGCAGGCGAGATGGCCGACGGGCTCCTGCTGGCCGAGCCCGCCGCCCCGGCCTACATCACCGCCTCCCAGAGGCACTTGAACAGCACCTGCGATGTGCAAAGCCGTCACATCGTCACCTACGACGCCGCCGCTGTTGCCGAAGACGAGCATGCCGCTGTCGCCCACGTCCGTGGTGCCCTGACGTCCATCGGCGAACCGGCCTGGGCCGCGCACATCGACCCTCTGCCGTTCGCCGCCCGGCTGCGTGAACACCGCGCCGCCTGCACCGATCCCGAGCAATTCGTCCAGACCATGCCCGAGGCCTGGATCCGACAGCTCAGCATCGTCGGCACCCCCGACCAGGCACGCGATGCGATCAGAGCCCGCCACGCCGTCGGCGCGACCAGCGTCGTCCTCGCCCCCGCCGGACCCGACGACGCCCTGACTGCCCTTGAGTTGCTTGCACTCGCCCTGCCCCCGCGCCCTGGAACCGATAACACAGACCTATGAGGTTCGGCGGTGCCTCAGGTGGGCAGTTCGACGCTGATCACGTTGCGCAGCATGCTCCGGAGATGTTCGGGCATGTCGATGGTGTCCGGGCTGAGGAGCCATTGGACCTGGAGGCCGTCGATCAGGGCGATGAGACTCACCGCCAGGCCGGACGGGTCCACGTGCGGATGGAGCAGATCGCGGTGGGCGAGATTGTCGATGGCCTGCGTCATCTGGCTGCGTGCCCGCTCGTAGCGGGCGGTGAAGTACGGACGCGCCGGATGATCTGCGGCGGTCGCCTCACTGGACAGGACCGCGAAGAGGCTCACGACGAGGGGGTTCGCCTGGTTGTGTGCGACCAGTCGAACCATGCTGGCGAAATACTCGAGTCCGTCGGTGTGGTCGGCGCCGGTGCGGAAGAAGTACTGGTCGTCTTGGACCTCACGCTCCTGAAGGACGGCTTCGAGCAGTGACTCCTTCGTCGGGAAGTGGTGCAGGAGCCCAGCTCGGGAGACACCGCAGGCCGCCGCGAGCTGAACCATGCTCGCGTTGCGGTAGCCGACCTGCCCGAACGCGGTGAGCGCAGCCTTGATGATCTGTGCACGCCGCCGCTCACCCTTGGGGTAATTGCGCGAGGGCGCTGGCTGCGTTGCCGCTTCGGCCTGAGTCATGGCGAAAGGCTACCGACTATAGAAAACAGTCAGGGCTGTAGGTATTGTCGCTCTCGCCGCAGATACCGACATGGGTGTGGGTATTTCGTGCCTCACCTCTGCTCGGATGCAACCGTTGCGCAGCCGTTGAGTCTGAGAGGAAGCCCGCACATGTCCACGCCACAGCTGTCGCTCCAGCTCTACTCCGCCCGCCAGGCCCTGGAAGCTGATCAGGACGCCACCCTTGCCCGGATCGCCGGGCTCGGGCTGCGCGATGTGGAGGTGTTCGACTTCGTACACCGCCCCGGGGAACTGGCCGATGCCCTGGGCCGTCACGGACTGACGGCCCGGACCGGGCACGCCGAGCTGCTGTCTCCGCAGCGCCCCGACGGTGCGGATGCCCCGACGCTCGACGACACCTTCGCCGCCGCCGAGCGGATCGGCCTCGACCTGGTCATCGACCCGTTCGTACCCGCGTCCCGGTGGACCGACGACCGAGAGATCACACGGACTGCCACGCTCTTGAACGAAGCGGCTGACCGCGCCGCAGATCACGGCCTGCGCGTGGGCTATCACAACCACTCCCAGGAGTTCGTCCATACCGTCAACGGCTCGAGTGCCTTCGAGTACTTCGTGAGCCTCCTCGACCCCGGTGTGGACCTGGAGATCGACCTGTACTGGGCCGCAGCAGGTGGCAAGGACGTGGTCGGCCTGCTGGAACGACTCGGCGCGCGAGTGAAGGCCTTGCACGTCAAGGACGGGGCGATCATCGACGACCCGTTCTTCTCCGAAGCCCCGTTCGAGCCGGCCGATACCGGGCAGGTCGCACCGGGCCAGGGGGAGGTGCCGCTCGACGCGGCGATCGCAGCAGCCGCCCATGTCGAATTCGCCATCATCGAATTCGACTACTACAGCGGTGACATCTTCGAGGGCATCGAGGCAGCCGTCCGCTACCTGGCCGCGAAGGGCATCAGCTGATGACAGCTCACACTCCGGTCGGCATCGGCCTCATCGGCGCCGGCAACATCAGCGACCAGTACCTGACCAACCTCACCGAGTTTCCCGATGTGCGTGTGGTGGTCATCGGCGACATCGATACGGCACGGGCTCAGACCCAGGCCCGCAAGTACGAGGTGGGGGAGTGGGGAACGACGGAGCGCGTCCTCGCGCATCCCGACGTCGACATCATCGTCAACCTGACCACTCCCGCCGTTCACGCCGAGGTCAGTTCGGCGATCATCGCCGCGGGCAAGCACGTCTGGTCGGAGAAGCCCATCGCCATCGACCGGCCCAGCGCCCGCGCCCTGCTCGACGCGGCAGCCGCTGCCGGCCTTCGGGTGGGCATCGCACCCGACACCGTCCTGGGCCCCGGCCTGCAGACCGCCCGCAGGGCCATCGCCCGCGGCGACATCGGCACACCGCTGTCCGCGCAAACCACCATGCAGTACGCGGGCCCCGACCTGTGGCACCCAAACCCCGAGTTCCTCTTCGCCAAGGGGGCAGGCCCCCTGTTCGACATGGGCCCTTACTACCTCACGGCCCTGGTCAGCCTGTTCGGCTCCATCAGCCGAGTCTCCGCCGTGGGATCAACCGGCCGCTCTCACCGCACGATCCGCACCGGAGCCAGAGCCGGTACGGACTTCGCCGTCGGCGTTCCCACCCACATCGCAGCCATCGCCCGGTTCGACGACGGCGCGGTCAGCCAGAGCACCTTCAGCTTCGACTCACCCCTCACCCGAACCGGCATCGTCGAGATCACCGGAACCGAGGGCACACTCGTCATTCCCGATCCCAACACGTTCGCGGGAGACGTGAGGATCACCCGCGTTCCCCAGCCGGACAGCGAGCCCGAATGGGAGACCCTCACGCCGGTCGGTGTCGCATCAGGTCGCGGCCTCGGGGTGCTGGACATGGCACGCGCCATCCGCGCAGAGAGGCCGCACATCGCCACAGGAGATCTCGGCTACCACGTGCTGGACGCTCTGATGGCCATCGACGAAGCGGTTGCCTCTGGCGAGACCGCCCACGTAATCAGCAAGGTCGACGAGATCCCACTCGTGCCCGACGACCGCGATCCCTACGAAGCCACCCTGTGATCCCACCCAGCCGTACCGGATTCATAGGCGGCGGCTTCATACCCGCAGTGCGCACCGGCGCCGGCCGGAATGCCCGCGCCACCGCTCTGGCCGGCTCCACACCCGAGCTGGCGAAGCAGGCCGCATGCCGAACACGCGGAGCGTGATCGTTGGTCCCTGCTCCAGGAACATGGGTTCAGCCGGACGGCGTGATCGGGGATCACACACCCATCCGCTGTTCGGCGCCCCATGCTTCGTACCGTTGCGACTCGGCGAACCAGCCGAGCGCCGCCGCCCACGTCTTGGCGGCGTACCCGTGTCCTCCTGCCTCCGGCAGGAGGACAGCCGAGTCCGGCCTCCCCGACGCCTGGACGGCCATCGTTCCGGCGCTCCGCGTCGCGCCCTTCCCGGGATCCCGGAAGGGCGGGTCCCTCCCTTCCCTGCAGGGTCTCCCGCGCGTGACTTCCCGGACTGTGCAGCGGTGCGCTCATCGCTGCACGGTGTGTGTCTTTCGATCACCAGCTGGAATCGCCCATTCTGCCGTTAACGCAGAGTTCCGCCTGCCTTCGCCGCGGACTCCCCATCAGTCTGCGAGGCCGTCCCTGCGCATGCAGAGCAGTCCCTGACCGACCCCCCTCCGACGGAGCCCGGTGACCACACCCGATTCGCTGATCAACCTCCCCTGCGGCGAACCGGGTTCTGAAGTCCAGCACCAGTAGGGCCCCGATCCTGCTCCCACAGCCTGGCGCGACTCTCCGAGAGAGTAGCGCCGGGCGGCGACCAGAAAAGGATTGATAAGCTCCATAAGAATATAATACACAACACAAGAAGAGGACGACGCTGAT
>NZ_JBHTSF010000011.1:0-19733 GCF_042795295.1 Streptomyces sp. NPDC056486 | reverse complement strand
CCACCATGTGGGCCCCCTATCCTGCTCCCACCCCCGGGCGCTACTCACCGTGTGAGGCGCGCGGGGCGTGGCCCAGAAAGGACGTCATGAGCGCCGAAAGCATAAAAGCCCGCCCCCGAGACGAGGCACCCGCTGAAAAAGGAGCTGCGTTGCCGGAAGGCGCGGGCCGCCTGCGCGGCACGATGGGAACCCTGCAGCTAGCCCTGACCGTGCTTGCCATGTCAGCCCCCATCGGCAATGTCACCGGAGTGCTGCCTCTCGGTATTACCAGAGGCAATGGAGTAGGAACTCCGATGATCTATGCTTTCGTCGGTCTCATCTTCCTGCTTTTTGCCGTCGGCTTCACCACGATGACCCGGAACCTGTCGAAGCCCGGCGCTTTCTACACCTACATCACCGCCGGGCTCTCGAAATCCTTGGGCCTCGGGTCAGGATTCTTGGCCGCCTTCACCTATCTGGTGTACATGGTGGGAACCTACGCGTTCTTCGGCGTCTCGGTCGAGAACGTACTAGAGGCCTTCGAGCTCCCGGCCGCTCCCTGGTGGATTTGGGGCGCAATATGTTGCGGCATCATTACCACGCTGGGGCACTTCAATGTGGAGCTTTCGGGTAAAGTCCTCGCCGTTTTCATGGTCATGGAAGTTCTGCTGGTCATGATGTTCAACCTGCCGGTGCTCTTCAGCGGTGGGCCGCACGGTTACCAAGTCCAGTCTTTCGAGCCGACGCACGTCTTCGAGGGGGATCTCGGAGTCGCCACACTGTTCGCCATCTCGTGTTTCATGGGGTTCGAGTCCTCGGCCATCTACCGGGACGAGGTCAAGCAGCCCGAGCGGACGATCCCCCGAGCGACCTATCTTGCGATCACGGGGCTCGCCGGCTTCTACATCCTCACGTCCTGGGCGCTCGTGACGTTCTGGAGCCCGGACCGTGTCGCGGCGGCCGGCGCGGACAGTCCAACGTCCCTGTTCAGCGGCGGCTTCCGCTACTACATGGGCGACACCGTCACACAGGCCATGACCGCCCTGGTCGTCACCAGCGTCTTCGCCGGTGCGCTCTCCACACACAACGCTCTTTCGCGCTACCTCTACTCCCTGGGCCGCGACCGCATCCTTCCGGGCTTCCTCGGACGCGCACACGGCCGACACGGGTCCCCGTCCAACGCGTCCGCAATCTCTACGACGCTGGCAGTTGTCTGCACCCTGCCCTTCCTTCTCGCGGGAATCGACGCGGTCAAGATGTACTCGTCCATGTTCGCCCTCGGAACGTTCGCACTCCTGATGTTGTTCACGCTCACCACGATTTCGGTAGTGCGGTATTTCCGTGTCATCGAGCATCGCGAGCGTGCCTGGAACACGTTGTTCGCGCCGATCCTGGCGCTTGCCGGTCTGCTGCTGCTTCTCACGCTGACCTCGGTCTACTACTCAATGTCGATCGAGGCGTCGAAGTGGCTCGCCTATGGCCAACAGTTGCTCCTCGTTGCCATTCTCATCGTCGGTGCTCTCGTCGGGCTGAGGTGGCGGAAGACCCGTCCCGATGTCTACCTGAGCATCGGACGCAGCGAAGCAGATACGCCAAGCTAGAGGACGAGCGAAACCCTCGAGAACTCGACCCGGCGTCAGGCATGTGCTCAAATCCACGATCACGAACAGGAAGAAACAATGACTCGTGCTCTTTACCTCTACGGAGGATGGCAGGGGCACAACCCCTACGGTGTCGCGGAATGGACGCGAGTTCTGCTCGATGGACTCGGGTTTGAGGTCGAAGAATCGAACGACATCTTTGTCCTCGATCAGGACCTCACTGGATACGACATCATCCTCAACAACTGGAACAACGCTCTCCTCAGCGAAACGCTGACCCCTTCACAGGAGTCGGCTCTCCTCGGCGCCATCGAAGCCGGCACCGGTTTCGTCTCCTGGCACGGCGGAGGAGCCGCATTCCGCGGCAGCGTGATGTACCACATGATGCTCGGCGCCGACGTCTTCTATCACCCAGCCGGTGAAGGCGTACGCCACCCGTACCCCCTCCACGTCGTCGACGGGAACCACCCGGTCACCGAGGGGATCGAAGACTTCCGGGCGGCGAGCGAGCAGTACTACATGAACGTCGATCCACGAAACCATGTGCTCCTGGAGACCGTGTTCGACGGTCAACACATGCCCTGGCTCGCTGGACAGCGCATGCCGCAGGCCTGGACCAAAGAGTGGGGAGCGGGCCGCGTCTTCTACAGCGCGTTGGGCCACTATCTCGAGGACCTGACCGCGGAGCCGGTGGAGCGTCTCATGCGCCAGGGGATTGCCTGGGCCAGCAGGAAACACTGACCGACGGACGGGGTCCTACGGGTTCGTCACGGAGCATGGGGGTATGAGGGTGCGGGCATCTGAGACGAGGTGCCAAGAAGATCGAGAGCGCGAAGCGCGAGGGAAAGCCCCCCGCGTACTTCAGGATCATCGACGGATCTGCCCAGAAGACCGTTGAGCCGCTCGATGCGGTAGTAGAGCGTGCGCCGCTGGATGTACAGCGCTTCTGCAGCGCGGGACTTGTTGCCGTCCGCGGCAAGGTACGCCTTCAAGGTGGGCAGGAGCGGATTCGTCTCGGAAACGTCGTGAGTGAGCAGCGGACCGAGTTCATCGTCGACGTATCGCCGAAGCTCGGGCCCGTCCGCCAACGCAACAAGCAGGCGCAGGACACCCAGGCGGTCGAAGTGCAAAGTGGTCGGGGTGTCGCGGGTCTCGGCGACAGATGCTGCCGTGCGGGCCTGCCGCACCGCGTCGGTGAGCAAGGCAGGCGGACCGCTGCGACTCACCCCGCCCCGTGCCCCGCAGGTGTCGAGCCGGTCAGCGAGCTGCTGCACGGGCATCTGCTTCGTCAGCCCGATGATCGCGACGACGTGGTCGCCTGTGTCTGCGACGACTGCCGGCAGCTTCAGGCCCTTGAACACGGAGTCCAGGAGCAACCCCGCCGAGGCTTCAGCGTTGGGGTCTTTGGCCAGCACTGATACGGCCAGTGGACGGTCGCGCAGGTCCCGGCCCACCTTGAGCGCTCGATCGACGAACTGTTCGCCGGTGATGTCGCCCAGAAGCAGCCGGTTGATCAGCGAGCTTTGACGGTGGGAGGCACGTGCCCCGCTTTCCCGGTCACCGAGCAGGGCGATGGCAATCGTGTCGGCAGCGCGATCAAGTGCGTAGGCGTGGACATCCGCGAAAGGACCGTCTCCATGGAAGACATGGATCCACCCCCACGCCTCGCCGCGCAGGACGACCATTCGCCGGGTGCAACCAGGCTCGTCATGAGACTGGACCATGCTCGAGCGATTGTGTCCGCCAGGAGTGTTGCTCCGGTGTGCCATCCGGGCGTGCAGCCCCCAGTTCTTCATGAGCTGGTCGGTGCCGGCAGTTCCTCCCGCATAGGCCATGACCTGGTGATCCGTGTTCTCCAGGACCACGGGAGAGCCCACATGGTGGGCCAGCGCTTCGGTGAAGGACACATGGCTTCGGCTGGCCAGCAGCAGCTGGATGAAGTCGTCGTTGAGCCGCTGGAACGAGAGGAGATCCGAATTCCTTGAGTCGGTGACCAGCTCATGGACCTGGGCCGACACCTCGACGAACGGCAACTCGTCCGCCAGGCCGATCAAGGGAAAACCCAGCTGCTTCGCTTCAGCAACAAGGGCTGGGGGCATGGAGGTGAAGACTCGGCCGCTGAGCTCGAGGATGAGAGCCGCTGCGCCCGCCTCGCTGACTTCACGGAGGTAACGCCGCTGGTCGCTGGCGGTGCGCCCAACTCCGAGTCCCGCAGTGAGAAGGAGCTCCCCGCCCGTCAGGAACTGACCGATGTCTGCAATCTCGACAGGGTGCACCCAGCGGATGGTGCGGTGGAGGTTGTCCTCGCCGGCGTAGACGTGCACTGACGTACGGCTGAAGACCTCGAGCTGCAGGGCAGCTGCAACAGACAGAGCCATAAACAAGACCTCTTCAGACCGGCGATTGTTCGACAAGGAGCGGGCATCGCGACCAGCCGATTCGCGCCAACCCGGCACCATCCTGCCCTGAACGGCCATCGGATTGCCCTTGCACGAATGATGCAGCGTTTCGGTCAACTCTTGCACATGCTGTGTCTGCCGCAGGCCTCTCAGCGCTCCCATGCTGGTGTGCAGTCACCACGCGGCGACACCTGCCCGGCGGACCATGAGCAGAGCCTTGAACCCGACGGCTGCCCACTCTGAACCGGCCGTTCGCCTGCTGCCCACCGCCGTCACCTGCGTAGTGCCCCACGCGCAAACGTGCAGCGCGGGATCCCGTTCTAGGAGGACCCATGAGAGCCGCTGTTGTCTCCCGACCGTCCGGATCATTCGACATGGCCGAGCTGCGCACCCCCCGCCCCGGGCCAGGAGAGATCTTGGTGCGGGTCGCGGCGTGCGGCGTCTGCCACACGGACCTCCACGTCCAGGACGGCTCGGTTGCCTTCCCCTTCCCCGCGGTTCTCGGCCACGAGATCTCCGGCACGGTAGTTGACGTGGGGGCCGGCGTGGAGCACCTCAGCGAAGGCCAGAGCGTCGTCGGCGCCTTCATCATGCCGTGCGGGTCCTGCGCCCTGTGTACGTCGGGACGCGAAGAGCTGTGCGAGCCCTTCTTCGCGCACAACCGGCTCAACGGCACGCTCTACGACGGCACTACGCGGTTGTTCGACGCCAACGGTGATCCCGTCTGGATGTACTCAATGGCGGGACTGGCCGAGTACGCCGTACTGCCCGCGCTCGGTGCGGCCCCAGTACCCCCCGGCAGCCACCTCAAGGACTCGGCGATCCTCGGCTGCGCGTTTCTGACCGCCTACGGCGCGCTGGTTCACGTGGGAGAACTCAGCGAGGGCGCTCCCGTCGTGGTCATCGGCGCAGGTGGTGTCGGTCTCAGCGCGGTGGCGGTGGCCAAGGCACTGGGAGCCGGCCAGATCGTTGCCGTCGACATCGCCGACGACCGGCTCAGCACCGCCATGCGTCTGGGAGCCACGGAAGTGGTCAACGCTTCCACGACCGACGCAGTCGAAGCGGTACGCGAGATGACGAGCGGCGGTTCCAGCCTTGTCCTTGAGGCCATCGGGCAGCCCACCACGTTCCGGCAGGCCACCGACATGGCCGCCGACGGCGGCAGGTGCGTGATGATCGGGATCGCGCCCGCAGGCCGCACCGCCGAGGTCGAGATCACGCGGATCGTCCGCCGCAAGATCCAGATCTGCGGCTCTTTCGGAGGAAGGCCGCGCAGCGACCTGGCTCACCTGGGGCAACTCGTAGCTGACGGGCGGCTCGACCCCGGAGCGCTGATCAGCCGGCGCTTCCCCCTGGAACAGGCCGACGAGGCCTACCGCCTTCTCAGCGAAGGAAAGATCGTCGGCCGTGCCCTCATCGAGGTCCAGGCCTAGACGCGCCTTCATCCGCCTCCGCGCCGCCCCTGACCCGGCGTTCTCGCTCCATCAGCTTGGTCTGCGGGCCCTGGACGCCCCTGGGCCCCGCTCTGACTGACCCCAGCAAGGGACTTAGAACATGGCACTCACCCTGCACCACTGGCTAAACGGCAGCGCTTATGAAGGCACCGCCGATCGTTTCGCCGACGTCACCAACCCCGCGACCGGCGAGGTCACCGCCCAACTCGCCCTCGCCGCAGAGAGCGACGTCAACGAAGTCATCGGCGCGGCCGCGGATGCCTTCCCGGCCTGGCGTGACACTTCGCTGGCGGCGCGAACCCGAATCCTGTTCCGCTTCCGAGAGTTGCTGAACGAGCGCAAGCCCGAACTCGCCGAGATCATCACCTCGGAGCACGGCAAGGTGCTCTCCGACGCACTCGGCGAGGTCAGCCGCGGTCAGGAGGTCGTGGAGTTCGCGTGCGGTATCGCGCATCTCCTCAAGGGCGGCTTCACCGAGAACGCCTCCACTCGCGTCGACGTCCACTCCGTGCGTCAGCCGCTGGGCGTCGTCGGCATCATCGCGCCCTTCAACTTCCCTGCCATGGTGCCTCTGTGGTTCTTCCCCATCGCCATCGCGGCCGGCAACACCGTCGTCCTCAAGCCCAGCGAGAAGGTACCGAGCGCCGCGCTGTGGCTGGCGGAACTGTGGAAGGAAGCCGGGCTGCCCGACGGAGTCTTCAACGTGCTGAACGGTGACAAGACCGCTGTGGACGGTCTGCTCACCCACTCCGATGTGGACTCCATCTCGTTCGTGGGGTCCACTCCCATCGCCCAGTACGTGTACGAGACGGCTGCCGCCCACGGCAAACGCGTCCAGGCCCTGGGGGGCGCCAAGAACCACATGGTGGTGCTGCCCGACGCGGACCTCGATCTGGCCGCCGACCAGGCCGTCAACGCAGGCTACGGATCCGCCGGCGAGCGCTGCATGGCCATCTCCGCCGTCGTCGCGGTCGGTGACATCGCCGATCAACTCGTCTCCAAGATCAAGGAGCGCACCCTTGGGCTGCGGACCGGCGATGGCACCCGCGGCTGCGACATGGGCCCGCTGATCACCGCGCAGGCACAGCAGCGGGTCACCGGCTACATCGATGCGGGCGAGAAAGCCGGCGCCACCGTCGTGGTGGACGGCCGTACCGTGAAGCCCGATGCCGACGGCTCCGGCTTCTTCGTGGGCCCCACCCTGTTCGACCACGTCGACACCGGCATGAGCATCTACACCGACGAGATCTTCGGCCCGGTCCTGTCCGTCGTCCGCGTGGACAGCTACGACGAAGCCGTGCGGTTGATCAACGACAGCCCGTACGGGAACGGCACTGCCCTGTTCACCAACGACGGCGGAGCGGCACGCCAGTTCTCCAACGAGATCAAGGTCGGGATGATCGGCATCAACGTGCCGGTCCCGGTGCCCATGGCCTACTACTCCTTCGGCGGATGGAAGCACTCCCTCTTCGGCGACAGCCATGCCCACGGAACCGAGGGAGTCAACTTCTTCACCCGCGGCAAGGTCATCACATCCCGCTGGCTCGCCCCCAGTCATGGCGGCCTCAACCTCGGCTTCCCGCAGAACGCCTGACGGCCGGGCAGAAGCAAAGGCCGCCACCGGGCCCTCGGCCGGCCCCAGCGTCCCCCCTCGTACTTTCCCGCACCCACCACACCTGGAGGCGCAACCGTGCCTGTCGTACTCAAGGCCCCGACAACCAAGAGCACCGTGCGCAGCAGCCGCCCGGAGGTCATCGACACCGTCGCCGAGGTCATTGCCGATGTCCGCGCCAACGGCGATGACGCCGTGCGCCGCTACTCGGCGAAGTTCGACGCCTGGGACCGAGACTCCTACCGGCTCGGCCCGCAGGAGATCCGGTCCATCGTCGAGTCGGTGCCGAGCTCTGTCCTCGACGACCTGCGCTTCGTGCAGCATCAAGTGCAGAACTTCGCCCAGGCCCAGCGGGACTCGGTGCACGACTTCGAGATCGAGACCCTGCCCGGCGTGTTCCTGGGTCAGCGCAACATCCCCGTCACCGCGGCGGGCGCGTACGTGCCCGGCGGCCGGTACCCGCTGACCGCGTCCGCGCACATGACCATCGTTACCGCCAAGGTCGCCGGCGTGGAGCGGGTGGCCGCCACCACCCCGCCCAATGAGGGCGCGCCCCCGCCCATCAGCGTCGCTGCCATGCACCTGGCAGGCGCGGAGGAGATCTATGTGCTCGGCGGCGTACAGGCGGTGGCCGCACTCGCTCTGGGCACCGAGACCATCACCCCGGTGAACATGCTGGCCGGTCCGGGCAACGCGTATGTGGCGGAGGCCAAACGGCAGCTGTTCGGTGAAGTGGGCATCGACCTGTTCGCCGGCCCCACCGAGGTACTCATCGTCGCCGACGAGACCGCGGATCCCTTCACCATCGCCGTGGACCTGCTCAGCCAGGCCGAACACGGCCCTGACTCCCCGGCGGTCCTCATCACCACCTCGCACGAGGTCGGCCGGCGCACCATCGAGCACATCGACGCCCTGCTGCCGGGACTGCCCACCGGCAAGGTCGCTGGTGCTGCCTGGCGCGATCACGGCGAGGTGCTGGTCGTCGAGAACCAGGACGAAGCCTTCGCCTTGGCCGACACCTACGCCAGCGAGCACGTGCAGATCTTCACCGCCGAGCCGCGGCAAGCCCTCACCGGTATGCGGGACTACGGTGCCCTCTTCCTCGGCCAGGACACCTGCGTGCCGTATGGCGACAAGGTCATCGGCACCAACCACGTCCTGCCGACCATGGGCGCCGCCCGCTACACCGGCGGCCTGTGGGTGGGCAAGTACCTGAAGACCGTGACCTACCAGGAGATCCGGGATAAGAGGAGCAGCGCGCTGCTCGGCGAGATCTGCGGCCGTGCCTCACGCCTGGAGAACTTCGAGGGGCACGCGCGCTCCGGCGACCTGCGAGCCGCGCGACACGGGGAAGCCGTCCTGCCGTGGACCGACCACGACGTGCGACTCGGCGAAGCGGAGCGGTGAGCCATGGCGGGCGGCGTTTCACTGGGGCGGCGGCTGAGCTGTCGTCTCACGGACCACCAGCTCTGTCGGCAGGCAGATCTCGCGCGGCTGCCCGCCCTCGATCACCTCAAGCAGCAGCTGCGTGGCCCGGCGCCCCTTGTCGACCAACGGCTGGTGGACAGTGGTCAGTTGAGCGCCGGCTGCGGCGGGCAGGTCGTCGAACCCCACTACCGAGAGATCGTCGGGGATGCGCAGGCCGCGGTCGCGGGCCGTGCTCATCGTGGCCAGTGCGAGGACATCGGTGGCGGCCAGTACGGCTGTTACCGGTTCGCTGCCGAGCAGAGTCCGGGCTGCGGACAGCGAGGCGGATTCGTGGAAGCCGCCCGCCTCGATGATGGTCGCCGAGCCCCAGGGCACGCCGGCGGCGCGGAAGGCAGCCGCGTATCCCGCCAGGCGCTCCTTCATCACCCGATCGCGGGCCTGGCGCCGCCGGGTCGGGGAGACGGGCCCGCTGTAGCCGTCGGGCACCAGCCGGTCGACCAGGATCCCGATCGAGCGGTGCCCCAGGGCCAGCAGATGGGCGGCAGCCTGGCGGGCAGCCTCTCTGTCCTGGATGCCGACCCAGGCGAGCCCGCCGGGGTTGGGCCCGTCGATGATCACCACCGGGAGTTCCCTGCGCAGTACCGTCTCCACGGCGGGGTGCCCCTCGGGCATGGCGTAGGCCAGGAAACCGTCGACCAGGCCCCGCAGCAGCACTCCCGAGCGCTGTGCCAGCTGATCCGACTCCAGCGGGCACGGCAGCAGGGTGAGCGCGGTCTCCGCCACCTCTCCCGCCTCGGAGATCCCCTTGAGGAGGGCGCTGGTAGCGGGATCGTCGAAGGCGTACGGCAGAGAGTCGGTGATCATCAGGCCGATGGCGCCGACCTGACCCGTGCGCAGTGTTCGGCCGGCTGAATGGGGACCGGCGTAGCCAAGCTGGTCGGCGACCTGGAAGATGCGCTCCCGCTGGGCGGCCGAGAGCTTCTCCGGCCGGTTGTAGGCGTATGAGATCGCTGCCTGGGAGACACCCGCCGCCTGGGCGACGTCTCGCATCGTGACCACAGTGCTGTTTCCCCTCGCTCGCCCAGCTGACGATCAACCCTACCTAGTCGTCCTGCCATAGGGCGTAAGCCCGATCCTGCGAAACGGTTGACAGTGCAGGTCAGGGTGTTAATCTCTCATCTAGTTAATCGAATAACCAAATCAGGGTGGCATCACTTCTGGCGGCTGGCGAGCGCCCCGCACCGTGATGCCGGAAGAACAACTTCCTCACCACGTCCGACGCCTGCTCTCTGCTTCTGCAGCAGGTCCTCCGCACACTCCAGATCTCCAGCGAGGGACGAACTCCCATGAGTGGAAAACCAACTCTGCCCAACGACGGCCCCACCAAGACGCGCTACGACTTCGTGATCGTCGGCTCGGGCATGGGTGGCGCCGCGACGGCTTACGCGCTCAAGGACGTCGGGGCCAGCGTGCTCCTCATCGAACGTGGTGACTTCCTGCCGCAGGAAAAGCAGAACTGGGACGCCGGAGCCATCTTCCAGCGCAAGCGGTACCAGAACGCGGAGAACTGGTACGGCGTCGACGGCAAGGCCTTCACTCCGGGCAACTACTACTACGTCGGCGGGAACACCAAGCTCTACGGCTCTTCGCTCGTCCGCTTCCGGCGCGAGGACTTCAAGGCCACCGAGCACGCCGACGGCACGTCACCGGAGTGGCTCTTCCAGTACGAGGACCTGCAGCCCTACTACCAGCGCGCCGAGGAGCTTCTGCGGGTCCACGGTGACCAGCACGACGACCCCACCCTGAAGCGGTCCGAGCCCTTCCCCTATCCGCCACTCGGGCACGAGGGCACAGTTCAGGAAGCCGCCGACGCCCTGACCCGGATGGGGCTGACCCCCTCGAACCTCCCGATCGGCATCGACCTGCGTGACGGCGGAAGCTGTATTCGCTGCGCGTTCTGTGACGGGTTCCCCTGCCGCGTCCTTGCCAAGTCCGACGCCGACGTCACCTTCGTCCGCCCCGCCCTGGCGTCCGGCTATGTGGAGCTGGTCACCAACGCCGACGTCACCCGCGTCCGCACCGACGACTCCGGCCGACGGGCGAGCGGCGTCGACCTCACGCACAACGGAGCGTCGATCAGCATCGACGCCGACACCGTCGTCGTGTCCGCAGGTGCCGTCAACTCGGCTGCCCTGCTGCTCCGTTCGGCCAACGAACAGCATCCCAACGGCCTCGGCAACTCCTCCGGCACGGTCGGACGCCACTACATGGTGCACAACAACAGCGTCATGGTCGCCGTCCACCCCACCCGGAAGAACAACGCCGAGTTCCAGAAGACCCTCTACTTCAACGACTTCTACAACAAGGGAACCGACGACCACCCCTACCCGCTCGGCCACGTACAGCTCATCGGCAAGCTCCAGGCCGAGATGCTGGCCGGCCAGCGCCCCGGCATCCCCAAGTGGGCGCTCAGCTACGCCGCCCACCGCAGCCTTGACTGGTGGCTGTTCACCGAGGACCTGCCCGACCCGCAAAACCGCATCACCCTGACGCCCAAGGGCGATATTCAGGTCGCCTGGAAGCCCAACAACGTCCGCGCGCACGAGGTCCTGGTCCGAGAGACAAAGAAGATCCTGCGCGGCATGGGCTACCCCCTGGTCTTCAGCCAGCGCACCGGCATCGAAGTGAACTCCCACCAGGCAGGCACCATCCGCGCCGGCGCCGACACAGCCACGTCGGCCCTGGATGCCGACTGCCGCTCCCACGACGTCGAGAACCTCTACGTCGTCGACTCGTCCTTCTTCCCGTCGCTGCCCGTGATGAACCCGGCGCTGACTATCGCCGCGAATGCGCTGCGCGTCGCGGACCACATCGTCGGAAACACCCAGCAAGCCCTCCCCGCCCAGCACACGACCAAGAGGTAAGACACATGTCCAGGCTCACCGGCGGCCAGATCGTCGTCGACTACCTGATCCGCGAAGGCGTCGAGAAGGTCTTCGCCGTCCCCGGACACGGCAACACCGCCCTCATCGACGCCTTCGTCGACCGCAAGGACGAGATCGAAGTCATCCCGGCCATGCACGAGCAGGGCGCCGCCCACATGGCCGACGGCTACTACCGGGCCACCGGCAAGATCGCCGCCTGCTGTACGTCCATCGGCCCGGGTGCGACCAACACCCTCACCGGGCTGACGACCGCGTTCTCCGACTCCCAGCCGTTCCTGCTGATCACCGGCGCCGTGCACACCTACATGGAGAACCACGGCGTCCTGCAGGAGATCGACCGCCCGCACGGCAACAACTTCCCGCGCATGGCCGAGCCGGTCGTCAAGCGCTGGTGGCAGCCCAGCCGGGTCGACCAACTCCCCACCGTGCTCGCGCAGGCCTTCAACACCATGTACGAGGGCCGCCGCGGCCCCGTCCTGCTCGACATCCCACAGGACCTGCAGGCCGAGTACGGCGACTACGAGCCCGAGCGGACCCAGCGGCGCCGCGCGCACGGCCGCCCCGTCGGCGACTCCGAGCGCATCGCCGAAGCCGCCCGGCTCCTGGCCGACGCCAAGCGCCCGGTCATCCTGACCGGCGGCGGCGTCATCGCCGCGGAGGCCACCGCCGAACTGCTCGCCGTCGCCGAACGGCTCGGAGCCCCGGTCACCCACTCCTTCATGGGCAAGGGCGCCTTCCCCGCCGACCACGACCTGTACGCCTGGCCCTGCGGCGACATGGGATCCGTCTCGGGCAACGGCATCACCCGTACCGCGGACGTGATCCTCGCGGTCGGCTGCCGTTTCAGCGACCGCATCACGTCCTCGTACAAGCCGGGAGTCACCTTCAACATCCCGGACACCAAGCTCGTCCAGATCGACATCGACGGCTTCGAGATCGGCCGCAACTACCCCGCCGAGGTGGGCATCGTGGGCGATGCCAAGGCCAGCCTGGCCTCGCTGCTCGGCGAGCTGAACCAGCTGGGCGAGGCTCCGGACTGGCGCTCCTCCGCCTACTTCGCCGAGCTCCAGGACCTCAAGGCGCAGTGGGACGAGCACCTGCGCCCGATGCGGACCACGGACCACCTGCCGATGACCAACTCCCGCGCCATGGTGGAGATCCGCAAGGCACTGCCGCGCGAGGGCATCCTGGTCACCGACTCCAGCAACCCGGCCAACCAGGCCTTCAACGAGTTCCCCATCTACGGGCCGCGCACGAACATCGTGGCCGGCGGCATGTCCGGCATCGGGTTCGGTCTGCCCGCCGCGGTCGGCGCCCAGGTCGCGGTCGGCGACCAGCCCGTCCTGGCCCTCGTCGGCGACGGCAGCTTCCTGCAGACCGGCACGGAACTGGCCACCGCGGTCATGCTCGACCTGCCGCTCGTCGTCGTGGTGCTCAACAACGGCGGCTGGGAGGCCATCAAGGACCTCCAGATCAACCTCTTCGGCCGAGAGCGCCAGATCGTCAGCGGCTGGACCACCAAGGACGGCAAGCCGTACTTCGCGAACATCACCGAGTTCGCACAGTCCCTTGGCTGCACCGCCGAGCGCGTCGAGGACCCGGCCAAGCTGGAGGACGCCGTGCGCCGCGCCTTCGAGACCCAGGGCCCGGTGGTCATCGAAGCGATGAGCGCCCACGAACTGCCCTGGACGGAGATGCACCCCACCGGCTGGTGGGACATCACCGTGCCCGCCTATCACGGTGAGACCCGCGACGAGTACGTGTCCCAGCGAGGCTTCTGACACACGGAGGGCGAACACCTCATGGGCAACATCAAGCTCGGACTCAACCTGGAATTCGCCCGGTTCGAGAACGGCTCCTTCGACTGGGCCATGGACCGCGCGGCCGAGATCGGCTACAAGTACGTCGAACCGATGGTCCACTGGGGCCGCGAACTCCTCAGCGCCGCAGGCTACTTCCACAGCGTCTCGATGCTCGACGATCCGCTGCGCCTGAAGAACGCCGCGGAGAGCCGAGGGCTGAGCATCTCCTCGCTGTCCAGCCACGCACCACTGGCCAAGCCGGAGGTCAGCGTCGAGTACCTGAGGCAGGCGATCAGGTATGCCGCTGAATGCGGCGCACCGATGATCATGATCGACGACGGGCCCGTGCCGTCCTGGACCACCGAAGAGGAGAACTACACCCTCATGCGGTACACGCTCCAGGAGGCCGCCAAGGTGGCGGAGCCGCGGGGGATCGCCATCGCCGTCGAGACGCACGGGGAGTACACCGCGACTCCCGAGCGTCTCGACGGGCTCATGGGCCTCATCGACAGCCCGGCCCTGACCATCAACCTCGACACCGGCAACAGCTACCTGAGCGGCAACGACCCGCACCAGTGGCTCGAAGACATCGTCGGCCGCGTCACGCATCTGCACGCCAAGGACATCTCACCCGAGGACGCCGTCCGCTACCGCGGCAAGGTCCGCGGCATGCTCGGCTGCGCCTGCGGCGAGGGCGTCATCGACTGGGAGCGCATCGTTTCTACTCTCGCCCAGGCCGACCACGATGTGGTGCTCTCCGTCGAGTGCGCCTCGCTCGACGCCGCGACCAAGAGCTTCACGCACCTGAGCGAGCTGATCAACAAGCACGCGCCCTGAGGGACACCACACCGACACCGGCCCCAGGCGCCGCACCGAGGACAGGATGAGCCAGCACACAGTCAACTCCACCCCTGAGTACCCCGTTTCTACGGACTGGTGGCGCGATGCCGTGATCTACCAGGTCTATCCACGGAGCTTCGCGGACGCCGACGGCGACGGCATGGGGGACCTCAAAGGTATCCGCAGCAGGCTCCCGTACCTGTCCGATCTGGGCATCGACGCGGTATGGCTCAGCCCCTTCTACAAGTCACCTCAGGCCGATGCCGGATACGACGTGGCCGACTACCGCACAGTCGACCCGATGTTCGGCGATCTCGCCGACGCCGAACACCTCATCCGCGACGCCCATGACCTCGGGCTGCGCATCATCATCGATGTCGTTCCCAACCACGTGTCCGACCAGCACGCGTGGTTCCAACAGGCTCTGGGCGCAGGCCCCGGCTCGCCGCTGCGCAAGCGCTTCCACTTCCAGCCGGGCCGCGGCCCCAACGGCGAACGTCCGCCCAACGACTGGGAGTCCATCTTCGGGGGTTCCGCCTGGAGCCGTGTCACCGAACCCGATGGCTCACCTGGCGAGTGGTACCTGCACCTCTTCGCGCCGGAACAGCCCGACCTCAACTGGGACCACCCTGCCGTCGACGACGAGTTCCGCTCGACACTGCGCTTCTGGCTCGACCGCGGCATTGACGGCTTCCGCGTCGATGTCGCCCATGGCCTGGTCAAAGCCCAGGGTCTTCCCGACATTGGATCTCGCGACCAGCTCAAACTCCTGGGCAACGACACGATGCCGTTCTTCGACCAGGACGGCGTTCACGAGATCTACCGCGGCTGGCGTACCGTCCTCGACGAGTACGGCTCCGAACGGATCTTCGTTGCCGAAGCGTGGACCCCCACCGTCGAACGCACCGCGCTCTACGTCAGGCCCGACGAACTGCACCAAGCCTTCAACTTCCACTATCTCAGCGCCTACTGGGATTCCGATGAGCTGAAGGACGTCATCGACAGCTCACTGCAAGCCATGCGGCCCGTCGGCGCGCCGACCACCTGGGTGCTGTCCAACCACGACGTCACCCGCCACACGACCCGGTTCGCGAACCCGGCCGGCCTCGGAACACAGATCGGCGCGGCCGGGGATGCGCGGATCGGCCTGCGCCGAGCTCGCGCCGCGGTCCTGCTGATGCTGGCCCTGCCAGGCTCCGCCTACCTGTTTCAGGGTGAGGAACTGGGGCTGCCTGATGTCGTATCCCTGCCTGACGAAGCGCGACAAGACCCCTCGTTTCACCGGGCGGACGGGCAGGACGGATTGCGTGACGGGTGCCGCGTCCCCCTGCCGTGGGCCGTTGACGGTCCTTCATGTGGGTTCGGGCCGGCCGGCTCCTGGCTGCCCCAGCCGGCCGACTGGGGCAGCCTCAGCGTCGAGGCCCAGCAGGAGCGGGCCGATTCCACCCTCGAGCTCTACCGCATGGCCCTCGCCCTGAGGCGCCAGCACCCCGCCCTCGGCGCCGGCGACAGGATCGAGTGGCTCGATGCTCCCCAGGGCGTACTGGCCTTCCGCCGTTCCGCCGGCGACGGACAGGAATTGGTCTGCACGGCGAACACCACCGGGGAACCGGTACGCATCGGGCGTCACGGTCGGATCAAGCTGGCCAGCACGGCAGACGCAGTTCAAATCGGCTCAAACCATGCGTGGCTGCCCAGCGACAGCACTATCTGGTGGGTATGAGGAGAGGTCCAACGCCCCTGGCCACCCAGCAGTAATGGAAGCCATGCCCGTTGCTTGTTCCCGACCCGCCTAGAATACCGACATGCCTGTCGGTATTCTAGGCGGGCTCCGGCCGACACCGTCTCTCGAGGACGTGCGGTGAGCAGGTCTGTCTGCAACACCGAACGGGACCCTGACAACTGTGAAAGGGGGACGTGTGCGCGAGCGTAAGGCCGTAGAGCACCGCCACCTGAATATGTCCGGCACGGCGGAAGCGGCGAAGCCGCCGTCCACCCTTCGCGTCCTGATGACCAATCCGCTGTATCGCGGCGTGACGGTCGCGGAGTTCTTCTCTGCACTGGGCATCTCAGCGGCCGCACCGCAGATCGCGTCCTTCCTCGTGAAGGAACTGCACGCCTCCCTGACGGTCGCCGGCCTCTACTACCTGACCAATCTCGCAGCCCCGGTCCTCGGTTACATGGTCGGTGCCAGATCCGACCGCACCGGCCGGCGCCTCGGCCTTTTTCGCCTGTGCGCCATAGCAGGCGTTGTCGGTTGGGCGGGCATTGCCGCATCAACCCAACTGTGGATGCCGTTTGCCATCAGTGTGCTGGTCCTCGGCTTCGCCGGCGCGGCGAGTTCGCAACTGTTCGCCGCCATGCATGACGAAATGACTCGACGACCGTCTCCGGCCAACGACGGCGTGGTCGCCGTCGCCCGCATGGCCATGACCAGCGGCTGGGTGATCGGGCCCGCTGCCGGCACCGTCGTCGCAGCCCACTTCGGGCTCAGGGAGATGCTGCTGGCCACTGCCATCTGCTGCGGGCTGCAGATCATCCCGCTGGGCACCCTGCGACCCCAGGGTGCCGAACGCATCGACAACAACGGCGAAGAGACCAAGGGGCAACGCCCAGGTATTCGCGCCATGCGACCGCTTCTCTTGTTTACCGGTCTGTACATCTGCGTGTATGCCGGTGAGCCCATCAAGTACGCCTACCTACCCATTTACATGGACGAGCAGCTGCACTTCGCGTCCGGGCTCCGAGGCGCGATCATCGGCATCCAGCCCCTCGTGGAACTCGCGCTGATGCCCCTCGTGGTGATGGCCGCCCGCCGCACGAGCGCCCTGTGGCTGATGTCCGGGGCCGGCGCGTGCGGCGCAGCTGCGAACATATGCTTCAGCACTTCGACCGGCGCTCCAGGCCTCTTTGCCGGGCAGATCTTCATGGGAGCGGTCTGGGCCGTCTTCGCCGCCCTGGGAATCACCGTTGCACAGCGACTCCTGCCGACTGCTGTGGCCACCGCATCCGCGATCTTCCTCAGCTCGCCTGCTCTCAGCGCCGCCCTAGGCGGACTCACCGGAGGCCTGGGCGCGAACGCGTTTGGTCTGCCACACGTGTTCTTCCTGCCCGTAGGGTTCGGCCTGATCGCCATGTTCGGCTACGCCGCCATGGCCAGCGGGGCCAACAGGCGCCCGCCGGGTGCCGTCAGATCATCGACAGTGCCGCTCTCCGGGTGACCCGTCCTGGGAGAGGCAGATCGTCGAGCGGTGGGCACGATGGCAGCCGTTGCGCCGACTGCACCGACAGCCCGAGCACCGGCCGACCGGCCCGGGGCAAGCCTGCGGGATCCGGCGAGATCCGCGCGGTCGTCCGTCTGCTGGAGTGGCTGCCCGAACAGGGCAGCAGTCTCGCCGCATGCACGCAGGACCAGATCGACGCTTACCTCGCCACGGGTCCGGCCGATCCCCTGCAGGTCCGGTCCTTCTTGCACTGGACCAGCCGCCACCAGCACACCCGAGCCCTGACGGCCCCCTTCCATACCAGCTCGTTCGCCGCCGACATCGTCGCGGCCTACACCCGCTGGCGCCTCGTGCACGACGGCACCGCGCTGCGACTGCGCCTGGGCACACACCCGGTGGAAATCCCGCCGCCGCTCGACAGCATGCTCCGCGAACTCCTGCACCATCCGATCGGCAAGGCCCATCGCCTCGAACCCGGCCCCGCGTTCGTCTTCAGTCGTCAGCTCGGCTTCAGCGAGCAGACTGCCGCGAACTGGACGGCCGAGAGCGGCGGTGACGACACCCCGTACGCCGCTCACCGGGCCCGCCGCGCGGGTAGCGCCCGGCCCGCGCCTCTCACATCTCCTCGTCTATGAGAACGGCCGCGCGCGACGTCCGCGACCCGAAGCTGCCCGGTGCGACTGAGCTCATGCAGAGGCGGCGCCGCGGCGCAGCGTGAACCAGAAAGTCGGGACCGGGTTCGTGCCGGGCGTCACGTCGGCGAGCTGCCACCCGGCGAACCTGGCGCGGAGTTCGTCCGCAGTGACGCCGGACCACGAGTCGTCAAACGCCCCGGGCCCGTACCCGAACATCAGCAATCGTGCACCGGGGGCGGCACGCCTGGTGAGGCCGGCGGCGTAGGCGTCGCGGCGGTGCGGCGGAATCCCGCAGTAGCAGCTCAGGTCGAAGAACAGGTCGTACGGGCCCGGCACGCCCACCTCGTCGAGTCGGGTGGCGTCCCCGCACAGCACCGTGACGTCCGCTCCGGCCGCGTCGGCCTTCTCCCGAGCCTGCCGAACCGCGCGGTCGACCAGGTCGACGGCCGCCACCCGCCAGCCGTGCCGGGCCAGGTACACCGCGTTGGTCCCGGTGCCGCAGCCGAGTTCGAGGACCTGGCCTGGCATCAGCGCGCCGGGCCCCTCTATCAGGGCCACCAGCTCGGGCGGCGTGATGCCGCTGTCCCACGGCGGCTTGCCGTCCCGGTAGAAGTCCTCCAACACGCGGTGCACAAACGCCTCTTGCTCGAGCTCCGCAGCCGTCCCAGTCTCACTCATCGCTACCCCTCCAAGAAATTAGAGTTCATCTCTAGTGACTGACTCTAGAGATAGACTCCTGGCATGGATGAGGTCAAGGGATCCGACGGACAGAACGTCAAGCGCCCCGACAAGAGGGCCGAGCGCTCGCGGCGTACCCGCGAGAAGATCGTTTCGGCGGCGCGGGAGCTGTTCGTCGCGCAGGGGTACGGTGCGACAAGCCTTCAGGAGGTTGCGGATCGCGCAGGCGTGGCCGTCCAGACCGTGTACTTCGTGTTCCGAAACAAACGCGCGCTGTTCAAGGACGTCGTCGACACGTCCATCGCGGGCGACGTCGAACCGGTCGCCACGATGGACCGCGACTGGTTCCGCGCCGCGTGCGCCGAGCCCACCGCGGCTGGGCAACTGCGCACCCACGTACGGGGTGTACGCGACATCCTCGGCCGGGTCGCCCCGATCATGCCGTTGATCGCGGCTGCGGCGGCCACCGACCCGGAGATCGCCGCGCAGTGGCCCGCCGGCCCCGACCCGCGCTATAGCGTTCAGCATGCCGCAGCGAAGGCACTGACCTCCAAGCCCGACGCCCGCCCCGACGTCGATACCGCCCGCGCAGCCGACCTGCTGTACGGGCTGCTCAGTCCGGAGCTGTACCTGATCTTCGTCCGCGACCGGGGCTGGTCCCCCGACGCCTGGGAGGAGTGGGCATGTGTGGCCCTGACTACCCACCTCTGTACTGACCACGAGTAGGCCGCCGGCCAGGGTGAAGGTGATGAAGCTGTAGCGGCCCAGCACCCCGTAGCAGGCGGATCACCTGCGCTAGAAGACCTTGATCAAATGCCTAGCGCCAACGGCTGTGCTGCTGGTCCCCAGCCCGACGGTGATATGACGTCAGTGCAATTTGTGCTGCAGGTGGGCAAGTTGCCTTCGGGTTCCCGCGATGGCCGAGGCCCGGGACTGGGACGTGTGAGCCATTGCGCCGGAGCCAGAACCTGTATTCAAACCCCGAGATCCAAGGTCAACAGCCCTGGAGCCGCGTAGGAGAGGTGGTCGAAGCTGCTGGCTGCCCTAGGCCGTGTCTTCAATGTAGTTGCGCGGGATGATGGGCATTGTGAGCCGACGCTATGAACTGACCGATGAGGAATGGGAGTTGTTACGTC